>JBBSDH010000051.1:0-20850 GCA_038249605.1 Chitinophagales bacterium
AACCGATCTCGCTGAAAGTAGGTATTTGCGACTTGTCGTTGTTTTTGGGACCGTTGTTCAATTGCAGCATGTTGCGCATCAATTGGTGTCCGTAACCGAAACTGGTCAGGGTTTTGTAACGGTCGTCTTTCATGATGGTGCTGAGCGATTTTTGCCGTGGATAGTCTTCAGCAAGCATGTCGAGGGCCAGCAAATCGGGAAGTCCGTCGCGGTTTATGTCGGCCACATCGGTTCCCATGGTATGGTTGGCCATGTGGCGGAAACTTTTATCGGAATGGTCGGTAAACGTGCCGTTTTTGTTGTTGATGTATAAAAAATCGGCATCGATGTAGTCGTTCGCCACCAGGATGTCGGGCCAGTTGTCGCCGTTCCAGTCCAGCGCGATGCTGCTCAAACCGAAAGCACGGTTGTTGATGCCCGTCTTTTTGGATACGTCGGTGAAGGTGCTGTTGCCGTTGTTGCGCAACAAACGGTCGGAATCAAATTCGGTATGGGGCTCCTTGTTGGGCACAACTTTGCCGTCGGGCATTTCCTTCAGGTCCATTTTGCTGGAAAAACTGAAATCGGTGGGATAGTTGACCACATACAAATCCAGATCTCCGTCGAGGTCGTAATCGAAAAAATTGGCGCAATTGCTTGCCGATGGATCATCCACGCCGTAAGCTGCGCCACTTTCGGTAAAGGTGTTGTTCCAATTGTTGATGAAAAGAAGATTTCGCCGGTTTTCTCCAGCCCTCAAACCGCTGCGGCAAACATAAATGTCCGGCCAGGAATCGCCGTTAACATCGGCAATGGCTACACCTGTTTTAAAGCCTTCCGAAGCCTGTACTCCCGCCATTTTGGTGATGTCTTTGAACTTCATGTTACCCAAGTTCAGGTACAGTTTACAGGAACCCGTGGTGGAGGTAAAATACAAATCCTGCAACCCGTCTTTGTTTACATCAATGACGCCTACACCCCCGCCGTTGTACAAGTTTGGATTCAGCACGATGTTGTCCTGGAAATCTTCCTGTACTTCTGTTGCAAAATGAAGGTTTGATTCGGAAGAAGGTATTTTTTGAAACAAGGCATCCGCAGGCGGCGCCACATCGTCGTTGTTATCCGCCGACTTACCGTTGTCGGAAGGATTGCAAGCGTTGAACCCCAACAAAACCAGGATCAAAACCGCAAAAAGGCCGGAAACAAGCCCGGGACGAAAAAAAGGGTAGTTTTTAATCATTTGCAATGACTTGCTGTTTGAAGCGATGATCAAAGGTAATCTGAGTTTGTAATTCCTGAAGGCATAATCGAATGTTGTTTCCCAACGTTTGACGATAAATTGAAACTTTGTGCGTTGGCTCTTTTAATTTCGACCCTTCAAATACACTCAACCCATACACATGAAATATTACTTCAGTTTGTTGTTTGCCGTAAGCCTTTACGCTTGTACCGCCCAAAAAACAGTTGCCTACGAAGTGAAACTGGGTAGCAACGTCACTGTTTTGCTCGATAGTGCCGCTTCTGCACGCGTTATTTCCTACGACAAAACGGACAAGTATTTCGAACGCATCACTGCGGTTGAAATGTCGATCCAAATGAAGGAACCGCTCATCAATCAGGACCGCAATACCTGGGCCGACGCTTACGCCAACTTTGTACGCGCCGATGTAGCGGCGTTCACACCGGAAGAAGCAACGTTTGTAACCGGTTTGATGAAGGAAATCATGAAACTCTGTCAGTCGGTATCGCCCGACATCCTGCCAGACTCCCTGCTGCTCGTGAAAACCAAAGGCAAACATGTGGGCGATGGCGTGTATTACACCCGCGAAAACGCCATCATCATTCCGGCTGATGTGTTGCGCACCCGCAACCGGGCTGCGTTCAAATCGACCATGATTCACGAGATTTTTCACGTGTATTCGCGTCGCAATCCCAAAAAAAGCGCAGAGTTGTACAAACTGATCGGCTTTGAAAGCATCGGCTACGACAACCTGGAAATGCAACCCGGAATAGCCAACCTCATCATACACAACCCCGATGGTGTGGACTTTGCGCAAAAAATCGACCTGAAACAGGCCGATGGCAGCGTGGTTCAGGCCATCCCCATCATTTATTCCAATGCTTTCGGGTACATCGATGGCAAAGACGTGTTCTTTTCTTACATCGAATTCAACCTTTTCGAGGTAAAAAAACAGGAAAACGGCAAATGGAAGGTCATCGTAGACAACGACGGCATCACCAGCACACTCAAAGTTGAAAGCCAGCCCGATTTTTTCAAACAAATCCGCGACAACACGGGCTACATCATCCACCCCGACGAAGTACTGGCCGACAACTTTGCCTTCTTCATCGAAAGCCTCAACAACCCTCTGCGCACCGCAAAGTTTTCACCCGAAGGCAAACAATTGCTTAAGGAGATGGAAGCGGTCATTAGAGCTAAATAGCAGGCAGTAGACAGCAGGCAGCAGGCAGCAATTGTCATCCCAGTAAAGCGTGGGAACCAAGCAGCAGGCAAAAAAACACCCATTTGGCTGATTAACAACCAAATGGGTGTTTTTTTTGCTAACGGCTAGCAGCTATCTCAAAACTCCCCCGTGTAATTGTGCGGTGTAATGGCTTTGAGCTCCTCTTTCACACTTTCTGCAACTTCAAGTCCATCGATGAAGCCGTGGATGTCGTCGCGTGTGATGAGGGCTTTGCCGCGCGTAAGGGCTTTGAGCGCTTCGTAGGGTTGTGGGTATCCTTCGCGGCGCAGGATGACCTGTATGCCTTCGGCCACGACCATGTAGTTGTCTTCCAGATCTGAGTACAGTTTGCCTTCGTTGAGCACGAGTTTTTCGAGTCCTTTGCGGAGGGATTTGATGGCGATAAGGGTATGGGCCATGGGCACGCCGAGGTTGCGCAGCACGGTACTGTCGGTGAGGTCGCGCTGCAGGCGGCTGATGGGCAGTTTTTCGGCCAGGTGCTGGAAAACGGCGTTCGCTAGACCCAGGTTGCCTTCAGCATTTTCAAAATCGATGGGATTCACCTTGTGGGGCATGGCGGAGGAGCCCACTTCATCTTTCACGGTTTTTTGACGGAAATACTCCATGGAAATGTAGGTCCACACGTCGCGGCACCAGTCGATGAGGATGGTATTGATGCGCCCGATGGCCTGGCATTGCGCGGCGAGGCAATCGTAATGTTCTATTTGTGTGGTATGTTGTGAACGCTCGAGGCCCAGGAATTCGCGCACAAAATCGTTGCCAAAAAGCCGCCAATCGTAGTCGGGATAAGCGGCGTAATGCGCGTTGAAATTGCCTGTTGCACCGCCGAATTTGGCTCGGTGTGGGATGGCGCGCAGAAGATCGAGCTGTACGTTGATGCGTTCCACAAACACCTGAATTTCTTTGCCCAGCATGGTGGGCGAAGCTGGCTGACCGTGCGTACGGGCGAGCATGGGTACGCGTGCCCAGCCCTGTCCAAGCTGGTACAAATGGTCGCGCAGCGCTTCGATTTGCGGATAATACACCTCGTTGAGGGCATTTTTGAAAAGCAAGGGCGTAGCGGTGTTGTTGATGTCCTGCGAGGTAAGGCCGAAGTGCACAAATTCGCGCAAAGAACCGAGGCCGAGGGCATCGAAACGTTCCTTGAGGAAATATTCCACGGCTTTAACGTCGTGGTTGGTGACGCGTTCGATGGCTTTGATGGCTTCGGCATCTTGCGTGCTGAAGTTTTCAAAAATGGCGTTCAGGTCGTCGATGGCATCCTCTTCGAAGGCTTCAAGCTGGGGCAGACCGTATTGGCAAAGCGCGATGAAGTATTGGATTTCCACAAAAACGCGGTAACGAATGAGGGCATATTCGCTGAAAAAAACGGCGAGTTCGCGGGTTTTATCGGCATAGCGGCCGTCGATGGGCGAAATGGCAAGCAGCATAATGGAAATGGTTCGTTGTGCAAAAGTGGGGATTTTTAGGGGAATGGCAGACAATAACAAGGTATTTTGATATTTTTCAGAACCATTGAAATCATCATTGAGTCAGCATGATTACCATTACTGTGAAGTAATAAAAACAAATAAAGATACTGAAGGTCACTTTTTTACAACCATTGCCTGAGGAAAAATCCGAATTTCTTCTTTGTAAAGATTAAAAACTGGCACGCGGCACCATTTTAATGCTAACCGTCAACATTCCGCGTGTATTTTTGCAATAAAAAATGCGATTTTTATTTCCCCTATTCTTGTTGCTCTTATTGGCCTGCACCGACAAACGTGCTGAAGTCACTGTCCTTGAAGAATCCACCATGCAGGTGCACGACGAGGCCATGGCCCAAATTGCTGAAGTTAAAAGTATCGGCCGGCAATTGAAAAGATCTTTGGCCACGATGGACTCGGTTGGTCAGACCGGCCCGCGCCGCGACTCCCTGATTGTGGGTATTTCAGCCCTTGACCGCGCCGGGCGCGATATGATGGACTGGATGGCCGGCTACAAAGCACCCGACAAGTTGTCGAACGAAGAAGCTCTTGCGTACCTGACCGCAGAGAAGGTCAAAATCGACAAAAACAAATCCGACATCGAAGCTGCGCTGGCGTTGGGAAAAAGTTTGCGCAGCAGCAACTAAGTGGCGGCGTATCTGTTTTAAAATTACCAAATTTTAATTCAACCAACCATGAACAAATACAGCCTGTGGATGCTGCTTCTTATTGCCGGATTGGCAGCCTGCAATGGCGAAGAAAAACGTACACTCCCCATTTTGGGCGAGCGTGACGTGGTAAACGGCGACACCATCTATCCTACCATTCCCGATTTTGCTTTTGTCAACCAGGACAGTCAACTCGTCACCAATGCCACTTTTGCGGGTAAAATTTACGTGGTTGACTTTTTTTTCATCCATTGTCCGACCATTTGCCCGAAGGTAAAAGCCAACGGCGTTCGCATTTATGAAAAATACAAGGGCGATCCGCGTATCGTCATCCTCTCCCACTCCATCGACGTGCGCAACGATACGGTGGCGGCCCTTAAACGCCATGCCGACAAACTTGGCGTAGGTGCGCCTCAATGGCACATGGTGACAGGTGCAGAGGATGAGATTTATGGTGTTGCCGACAACTATTTCAGCGTAGCGACCAAAAACCCGGAAGCGCCCGGTGGTTTTGATCACTCGGGACGTTTGATCCTGGTGGACAAAAACCGGCATGTACGTTCGTTTTGCGACGGCACCGATGCGGCCGATACGGACCGGTTCATGGAGGACATCGACTTGTTGCTTGAAGAGCAGTTTGGTTACAAAAAACCCAAATAAATCCGGTTTTACATGCGCAATGGTTTATTGCTTATTTTTTGTTTTGTGATCATATGTACGGCTTGCGAACAAAACACCTACCGCGACGGCGAAGCTTTGTACAAAACCAATTGTGCAAACTGCCACATGGATGACGGGCGCGGTTTGGGTGCCCTCATGCCCCCGCTTGCAGGCGCGGATTACTTGGAAAAGGAAAGGGACAAGCTTCCTTGTATTGTGATCCATGGACTTGCCGACACCATTGTGGTGAACGGGCAGGTTTACGGCGAAAAAATGCCAGGAGTTCCCACCCTCAGCGCCATTGAAGTTACCAACATCCTCAACTACATCAACAATGCCTGGGGCAACCAATACGGTGTTTTTACCCTTGCGGAGGTACGCCGTTTGCTTGAAGACTGCCCATAAGCGCCCTGCTTTAAGCTTTTTGTACACGATACTGCCATCTGGCGACACAAAAGAGGGGCTGTGGTAGGAGGTTCGGTCTGAACTCCCTATTTTTGGCTCTCTTCCGATACGTGCACGAAACTCTAAAGTTGGGACACATTGCTACTTCGCGAACACATGAAAAAAATCCTTTTATTTGCTTCAGCGCTTTTTACAGCCTTTGCGCTACAGGCTCAGGTACCGGTGAACGACGATTGTTCCGGATTGATCGACCTTGGGATTGCTCCGGCATGTCCGCTCGATACCTTCAACAACGTCAACGCTACGTCTTCGAACATCGGCAATGACAACAACCCTTCCTGCTTCAACAGCGGAACGGCCGAACGGGATGTCTGGTTCATGTTCACGTGTCCGGATACCCTGTTTGATTTTCGCATTACGGTAACGGGTGTGGGCACTGATCCGCTTCAGAATCCGGAATTTGCCATTTACCGTGGCGATTGCACCTTCGATGGACTGGCTGAGTTGCTTTGCGCCAAAGCGAATGTGGGTGAAAACGAAGTGTTTATCGATGTGACCGGCCTCACCCCCGGTTTGCAATATTTTATCCGTATTTCCGACTATTCCACAACAGCGGCGCCCAATTCGGGCAGTTTTGTGTTGTGTGTTGATAAAATTCCGCCCATTACCAACATTGACGACGGCGGGTCGACCCTTTGCAGCGGCACCGTGTACGACACCGGTGGTCCCGATGGTGATTATGGCGCCGATGAAAGTTTCACGTACGTCATTTGCCCCAGCCAACCCTCTGGTTGCATCACTTTTACCCTCGATTATTACAACATTGACAATGCTTTTGGTGGTGATTTTCTCGCCATTTACGACGGAGACGACACCAATTCGCCGCTTATCGCCAACATCAACGGTGGCGGATTTGGCGCTGTCGACATCGCGGGCGGAGGCGGTGTTTGCTTCCAGGTTCAGGCTTCGAGCGGATGCCTGACGCTTCAGTTCCAGTCCGACGCCTTCACCGAATTTGAAGGATTTAAAGGACACTGGGAATGCAGCTCGGAACCTTGTGATGGATTTCCAGCCATGTCTGTTGACAGTGACGTGACCGCAGACGGCATCGTGGATGCCATTTCCACGCCGTTTACCACCGTAACCGTTACCAGCATCGATTGTGCTGCCGGCGCTTATGGAACATTCAGTTTTCCCACTACTGACAACAACAACGACCTCGGCCTCAACAAAGGTCTCATCCTGACTACAGGCGCCGCCGATATCGCCATCGGTCCAAACTCGCTGACCAGTGCCGGTTTGAACAATTTCGCACCCGGCGATCCGGACCTGAACTACCTCTCCCAGCAACAAGGCAATGCATCGCTTTCATTCGACGCTTGCATCGTGGAACTTGATGTGTTCGTAGCCACCGATGAACTGACGTTTGAATACGTTTTTGGTTCGGATGAATACCCTGAATTTGTAAACTCCTCCTTCAACGATATTTTTGCATTCCTCGTTTCGGGTCCCGGCATCACAGGCGATCCCAACATCGGCAACGCCATCAACATTGCCACCATTCCCAATACCAACCTGCCGGTACAGATCAACAGCGTGAACAACCAGCTGAACTGGCAATATTACCGCAACAATGAAATCGGACAGGTACTGGAATACGACGGCCTGACCAGCGACTCGCTCGGCATCAAAAAAAGTTTGACAGCACGCACCGCCGTGACGCCTTGCAATACGTACCGACTCAAACTTGCCGTGGGCGACCGGGCCGACGGCTCCTACGATTCCGGCGTGTTCATCTCGGAAATCAGGGGCAGTACACCAAACCTCCAGGTTCAGTTTGCCAGCGGCATCGATTATTTCATTGAAGATTGTTCGGGAACTCAGGACGAGCTTGTCGTTTCGCTCACCCAGCCGCTTGAGACTGATTTGAGCTTTGTTGTAACCATCGGCGGTTCGGCAACCCTCGGCGTCGATTACAACCTCAACATCCCCGGTGTCATCACTTTCCCAGCAGGCACCACCCAGCTGAGCTTTCCCATTTTTCCAATTGCCGACAACATTGCGGAAGGTACTGAAGTCATTACCATCCAGCTTTCAAACAACTTCGGTTGCGGCGATGTGGTGTACACCACGCTCAACATCGAAATTAAGGACAACGTAGAAGTCTTCGTAAACACAGGTGCCGATACCATTTTTGTTTGTGCGGGCGCTACCCTTCAGCTCGAAGCCACCGGCGCTGTGAACTACTTCTGGACACCTCCAGGCGCCGTGAGCAATCCTTTCATCGGAAACCCTACCATTACGCCCGTTCAGGACCTTTGGCTTGAAGTAACCGGAACCATTGCTACTTGTGTAGATTTTGATTCGGTATTTATCAAAATCATCGACCCGAGTATCGATGTTTCAACCACCGACCCGCTGAACATCTGCCAGGGAACCAGCGTGCAATTGCAGGCCAACAACAACGTTTCCAACAGCGGACTGGTTTGGACCCCTGCACTCGGACTCAACAATCTCAACAGCCAAAGCCCAATCGCCACCCCTCCGGTCACAACCACTTACACGGCGAGCGTTTCCATCGCAGGCTGTACCGTTAGCGATACCATCACGATCAATGTGGATACCCTTTTCTTCCCCGTTTTGGCAACCGATACCATCGTTTGTCAAAATTATCCCGTGCTACTCGGCAACGCCATCACAGGTACCACCACCTACCAGTGGACGCCTGGAACTGGCCTGAGCGATGACAACAGCTCCGGCCCGATTGCCCTGCCCGATGCCACCACAACATACACACTGGTGGCCACCAGCGCCAACAATTATTGCAGCCAGACCGCCTCGGTCACCGTAACCGTCATCGCTGCGGATGTAAACATTCAAGGCGACGAAAATTTCGAAATCTGTTTGGGCGAAACCGTACCGCTAACCGCCGTATCCACGCCGGCAGGTGCTGTTGTAAGCTGGACGCCAACCTTTTTCGTATCGAGCCCCACAGGGCCCAACACAGAGGCCAATCCCGACGAATCGGTAACGATTTTTGCAACTTACCTCGTAAACGGCTGCCTCGTACGCGACTCGGTGTACATCCGCGTCGATTCTTTGCCCAATACGGACATCACACGCAGTCCCGACAAAGCGATTTACTGCCCGGGAGATACCATTTACCTGATCTCCAAAACTTACGAGCCTGCAAGTTTCCCCGACATTGATATCAATTGGCTGCCACAAGGCTTTCAAATCACACCCGACAGCCTCTGGAACATGGTGATTCTGGCAACTGAAACGCTCACCATGACCCGGATCACCACCAACCGCGCTTGCGAAGACACCGCAACAGTGGAGATTCCGGTGGGTTTGATACCAACCATCACCATCACCGCCAACCCTGCCACCGTTTGTCCGGGCGAGCCCGTTCAGCTCAATGCAAGTGTCGACATCAACACGCCACTCGAATGGTCGGAGGCACAACCGCCTTTGAGCTGTACAGAATGTCCGAACCCAATAGCCACCCCACCGTTTACATCGGTGTATACCGTAGAAACACCTGAGGCCGATTGTCCGGCAAGCGCGAGCATCACCGTTCCTGTGTTGCCGCTGCCGTTGACCAACCTCGCAGTCAACCCCATCATTTGTGTCGGTGAATCGGTTCAACTCAACAGCGCTTCGGATGCAACTTCCACGTACAACTGGACGTCGAACCCGCCCGGATTTGTAAGCAGCGACCCAACACCCACCGTAAATCCAACCACCACCACCACGTACATCCTCAACGCCAACAACGCGGCTTGCAGCAGCCAAAGCAACGTTTTGGTTACGGTGGCCATCGACAACATTGATGCAGGCGCCGACCAAACGGCTTGTCTCGGCGAATCCGTAACCCTTAGCGCCACCAAAAACCTCCCCGGCGGATCTGTGGTGTGGGAACCAAGCGGCAAAACCCAATTGATCATCGAAGAACAACCCGCCGCAGGTACCACAACCTACACGGTGACCTACACCTTCGGCAACAACTGCGTCGATTCAGACCAAGTGAACGTAACCGTTTTCCCGCCCGTCAACCTGTCGGTCATCACCGGCGTTCCCGACCCCATCGATAGCTTGTGTGAAGGAACACCCGTCAACCTGAAAGTTACTGTTGTTCCGGCAGATGCCTCCCTCGTTTGGACTGAAAACGGCCAAACCCTGAACATCAGCGGCGACTCCATCACCGTAAGTGCCAATGTAGTGGACGGCGTGGCTACCTATACCGTTACCGCCACCGATGCCAACGGCTGCAGTGCAAGTTCCGGCCCGATAACCTACAACTTCGTCCGTTGCTTTGTCATTCCCAACGCCTTTACACCCGATGGCGACGGCACCAACGACACCTTCGGTCCCTACGTACGCGGCGGCGAAATCAACCTTACCGAGTTCGTCATTTACAACCGCTGGGGCAACAAGGTATTTGAAGCCACCCCGTCGGAACAAACCTGGAACGGCAAACAAGACGGCAAAGAATCTCCGAGCGATACGTACATCTACAAAATGCGTGCTCGGTATGCCGATGGAACAGAAGAGCCCTTCCACGGGGAGGTGACACTTTTCAGGTAAATTTACCGATCTTTAAAATCAGCGTCCCCCGTCGTAGTATTTTCAGCCAGCCGAAAATACCACGACGGGGGACGCTGATTTTACAGATCAAAAATGTATCGTGCGGAGGTATGGGGTCTGCGTATAAGGGAGCCGTTTTCAGGAAAAATATACCTGAACGTGCAATTTTTTTCCAACAAAACCATTTTACGCCCACTACAAACGATCATCTAACAGATCCCACGCTTTGCTGGGATGAATCTCAAAGACAAACATGCGTCACATACTTTTTTTTGCAGTTTTGATTTTTCAAACGTCCCTTTTAGCACAAACCGATGATAAAATCATATCGGGCACCATCCTGCTCAAAACCGCAGAGATGCCAAACGCAAAGGCATTACAGCAACATTTAAAGACGATCTGGAAAATTCCGGCCGACTCGATGACGGTGTCCGACAAAACCATCATTTACAATTGTGGCAACGCAACCCTGATTTTTGCCTACCTCGATTATCCGGCTGATCGGGCCGAAATTGGCGCTGCCGCGCGGCTTTCATGGCTTTGGAAAACGGCAGCTGCAGACGCAGGCTCGCACAAGGCCCAGTTGGTGGTTACCGTGGTTGGATCCAACAAACAGACCACCGAATTGTACCGACTTTTCACCAAAAGTACCGGAGCTGCGTTGGAAAAAACCAATGCCGCCGGCGTGTACATGAACAGCCAGTATTTGCTTCTGGAAAAAGGCTATTACCTTTCCGCTGCAAAAAACCTGCGCACCAACCCGAAATACCTGCCGGTGTATTGCTGGATCTATTTCGGATTGCTCGGCGAGGAAAACAACAACGGTTCTTTCACCTACGGCATGTTTGAATTCGGTTTGCCCGAAATGGAAATTTCTGGATCGCAAAACACCGTGGAAGACGTACATGCAATCCTATACGAAGCGGTGCAACAGGTGATCGATTACAACATTCAGTTGCGCGACGGTCAGAAGTTGGAAACCTCCTACGGTCCTTTGCCTGTAAACATGGTCAAGTCGGCCTTCACGGAAGGCAATGCGGTAAAAATCAACTATTGAAAATCTCAGTAAGGTAATACAGTGATGGAACCTTCGTAACGGCGTTTGGAACCGTCGAGGAATTCTATGACCGCCAGCCAGGCATACACACCGGCCTGTGCATATTTGCCCTTTGCCCGTCCGTTCCAGCCTTTCAACGGATCGTTGGCAGCAAAATGTTCGCGCTCAAAAACCAGTCCACCACCGCGGCTGTACACCTGCAGACTGGCTATTTCCCGAACGCCTTCGCCCGAAAAGATAGTGAACCACCCGTCGTTGTCGCTACCTGGCGCTATCGCATTGGGAAAATACAACTGTGTTTGTTTTACGTTTACAAAAACTTGTGCACGCGCAGTGCATCCCAGACTGTCGGTTACGATGATGGCGAAGGTGGTGGAATCGTTAACACGGACGGTTTGTTGCAGGTTTTCTGGGTCGGCAAACAAAAAGGGCGGACGCCAAATGATTTCCTCCAGCCTGGCATCGGAAGGCGTCACCATTGCCTTCAGGGTAATAAAATCACCGGCAACCACCGATGAATCGCTGGCATTGAGGTACACTTTCAGCTCCTCAGGCTCCTCAATTTTTGCATAAAATTGGGTAATGCAACCAGATGCATCGCGCACATATATGGTGTAATCATTGGCCTTTAGACGGTCAAAAACGGGATTGGTGCTGAAATTATGTCCGTCAATGGAAAAGTAAAAGGGCTTTTCACCTCCAAAAACCGTATCGATGCGTACCACACCATCGCGTTGGTCGTAACAGGAAGCTGGTGTAATGTCGAACCTAAGGCTGTCTGCGCACGATGCTTTGACACCTGCGGGCTGCAGGAGCAGAAAAAACAACATGGATATTGCGCCGAAGCTGAAGTAATTCATGGGATGGGTTCTTTGCAAAGATGCTACTTTCAAAAGAAACGCTGCGTTGTTGAGTAAGTTACCTCGTTTTTTGTAAAAAACACGACACTTTCGATGCTTTTAAACCAACAGGTTCAAATCAGCTTTGAAATGATGGAATGGAACTGATGCACGCCGCGTTCCTGGCGAGGAGAAAATCGTCCGTGTTTGTAAAACCGTGAACGGGTACCGAGTTGTACCTGTTCCACAACGGCTTCGTCTTCGCGTTCCACCAGATCGATGTCGCCGCCAGCTCCCGTGCCAAGCTTTTTTTCATCCCAAACATAGGCCCTGAAGCTCACTTTGGTCAGGTTTTGTTGCAGAGGTCGCACCATGTTGAGTGACAAACCCCAGGGGTAAAAATTAAACATGATGTTGGGGAACAGCCAGAAATAATACGCTGCGATTTGCTGGCCATGGTCCTCATGTGTTTTCGGTAAATCAAAAACCACGTCGCCGCTTTTACCTACACCCACTTGGCAATTGCCCCAGGTATCGGGTTCGGTGCGGTAGGAACCCCAGTCTATGCTTTGGGCCAAGGCTTTGTGCAGGAAGGGTATGTGGAAACCTTCGAGGTAGTTGTCGCAGTACAAAGCCCAGTTGGCGTGCACGAGGTAGTCGCGCGAGCGGGAAGCAGCGAAGCGGAAATCCTGTACAGGCAAAAAACCGACCTTCCGCTCTAGCCCTTCCACCCACTCCTCGAACGGGATGATGGGGTCGAAGGACGTAAACAAAAACTGGCGCCATTGTTTGATGGGCAGTTGGGTGAGGTTGTCGTCGGTGCAGGGGAAATTTTCCATATCCTGTGTTTCTGGCATGGACATGAAGGAGCCGTCGAGCTGAAAGCGCCGACCGTGGTAGCCGCACACCAGTCCGCGATCGAGTTTGCCGGGGTTCTCCACGATGATTTTACCGCGGTGAGTACACACATTCGACAAGCAGTTGAGCGCACCTTGGGCATCGCGGAGCAGCAACAGTGGCTCGTCGATGAAGCCATCCATAAAACGGAACGGCAGGGCATCGAGCGGCAGCTTTACCTGGTCCTCCGCGCCGGTGATCATTTGCCAGGAACGGGCGAAGAGGCTTTCTTTGATGCGTTCAAATACGACAGGGTCGTTGTAAAACGTGCCGGGAAGGGTTTGTGCGCGTCGGATGTCAGGGTCTATGTCGTACATGAATTGATAATTTGTGTGTAAAAATAATGCAGTGAACGTATTCGATGTATTTAACCTCAGATTTACATAGAGTTGCACAAAGTTTACACAGAGTTGCCCTCACGTAAAGGTAACTCTGTTTAAACTCTGTGCAACTCTGTGTAAATCTGTGGTTAAATACGTCGTGTGCTCCTAAATTGAAATGATCATTACCTTTAACCGATCATGCGCAACCACATTGACCAACTTTACAACCTTTCCCTAGCATCTTCCCGCCGCATCATCGGCCTTATGTCGGGCACCTCGCTGGATGGCCTCGATGTGGCGCTTTGTCGTTTTGAAGGTTGCGGGAAAAAAACCACCGCAAAACTTGAGCACTTCGAAACCGTGCCGTACGATGAGGCTTTCAAGGAAAAAATGCGCACCGTGTTTTCTCTAAAAACCGTTGACCTCCAGCAGCTCACCCTGCTCAACGTTTACATCGCCGAACAACATGCCGGCATGGTGCTAAATTGTTTGAAAAAATGGGATATTGAAGCGAAAGACGTGGATTTGCTGGCCAGTCACGGACAAACCGTATACCACGCGCCGCGTTGGTTTCACGGCATTGAGGGCATGCCGAATGCTACGTTGCAACTTGGCGACGGCGACCACCTGGCCGTGTGTACCGGCATCACCACAGTGAGCGATTTCCGGCAAAAACACCTGGCAGTAGGTGGTGAAGGTGCTCCGCTGGCCTTGTACGGCGACTATTTTATGTTTTCTCAACCGGGAGAAGACCGGATTCTGCTCAACATTGGCGGTATAGCCAATTTTACCTGGCTGCCCGGCTCAGGCGATGCGGGGGCCGTTTTTGCTACAGATTGCGGTCCGGGCAACACGCTGCTCGACGCCTTTGCCCGCGAACTTTTTGAAGTGCCGTACGACCGTGACGCCCTGCTTGCGCGAGCCGGCATGGTGGAACAGGGACTGCTCGAAAACCTGCTCGCCGATCCGTTTTTCGATCTGCCGTTGCCCAAAAGCACGGGTCCGGAGTTGTTCACCAAAGCATGGGTACAAAAAGCGGTGGATCAACGTCCGAAAGGCAACATAAACCCATACAACCTGATGGCGACGCTTACCGCCCTGAGCGCCAGTACCATTGCTGAGGCCGTTGGGCGCGTGTCGCGGACGGCACACAAAGCCGGCTTGTACCTCAGCGGCGGTGGCGCGCACAACCCGCTGCTGCGCGCCATGTTCGAAGCGTTGTTGCCCGACTGGCCCATCTACGATTTCTCTGTACTCGGCATCTCCGGCGATGCGAAGGAGGCGGTGCTTTTTGCGGCGCTAGCGAATGAAACGGTAGCTGGAGAAGATCCAGAAGGTGCGCTTCTTGGCGGGGTGCCGTTGGTGGGCATGGGCAAGATCAGTTTCCCGGGGTGAAAAAAGTTTAAAGTTTAAAGTTTGAAGTTTGAAGTTTAAAGTTTAAAGTGAGCGCTCGGCTTGGGGTTTAATTAAAAAAATGCCCTATTGCTTGCTTTGCAAGTGATGGGGCATTTTTTATTTCTATCCTGAGCCGAATGCTCACTTTAAACTCCGGACTCCGAACTCCATTGTACCTTTGCGCAATGAACCGCAGCACCCTGATTTCCGAAATAAACCGCAAAAAGTCCTTCCTCTGCATAGGTCTGGACACCGAGCTGAGCAAAATCCCCGCGCACCTCAAAGACGCCGACGATCCGGTTTTTGAATTCAACAAACGGATCATTGATGCCACACGCGATTTGTGCGTTTCGTACAAGCCCAACCTGGCATTTTACGAAGCTTTGGGTGCGGATGGATGGCGGAGTTTGGAAAAAACTGTGGCCTACATTGGCGACAGCCATTTTGTAATCGCCGATGCCAAACGCGGCGATATCGGCAATACTTCGCGCCTGTACGCCGAAGCCTTTTTCAACCGCATGGGCGCCGACGCGGTAACCGTAGCACCGTACATGGGGGAAGACAGTGTGACGCCGTTTATGGGTTTCCCCGACAAATGGGTGATCCTGCTTGCGCTCACTTCCAACAAAGGCAGCGCAGATTTTCAGATGACGCAACAAAGCGACAACCACGAAATGTTTTTTGAAAAAGTGCTGCGCCGTTCGCAGGTGTGGGGAAGCATCGGCAACCTCATGTATGTGGTGGGCGCAACCCACCCCGAAGCTTTCAAACGTGTGCGTGAAATTGTACCAGAGCACTTCCTACTCGTGCCCGGTGTAGGTGCCCAGGGAGGCGATTTGGCGTCCATTTGTAAATATGGTTTGAACCAGGATTGCGGTCTTTTGGTGAACTCCTCGCGCGGCATTATTTATGCTTCAAGCGGATTGGATTTTGCGGAGCGGGCAAGGGAGGAAGCGGCGAAGTTGCAAGGAGAGATGGCGGGGGTTTTGTAGCCTTTCAAAAGATATTCAAGCATTTGTTAAAATACTTGAATATCTTTGCTGCATGAAAAAAAGAGGTTTCAAAGATAGCCTGTATGCTTCCATCGCAGGCACAACCAAAGCGTTTTCAAACGCCAACCGT
Organism: Chitinophagales bacterium; assembly: GCA_038249605.1. GTDB lineage: Bacteria > Bacteroidota > Bacteroidia > Chitinophagales > Saprospiraceae > M3007. Next base: position 15,891 of record JBBSDH010000051.1, read on the forward strand.
CTTGAAATCATTGATCTGCTGGCCAATGGCGAAAAAACGGTGGAACAAATAGCCCTGCAGACCGCCATTTCCATCAGCAATGCTTCACAACACCTTAGGGTACTGAAGAACTCCCGCTTGGTAAAAAGTAGGCGAGATGGACAGTTTATATGGTATACGCTCAACAGCGTAAAGGTCATGGCCGCATGGCAAGCGCTCCGTGATTTAGCCATGAAGCATGAGCCCGACGTACAAAATACGCTTCATCAATTCAGGATTTCCCTCGGCAATGCCGACAGTGTTTCGTACCAGCGTGGATACGATGAAACCCGCGTTTTTTTCCTTGATGTACGGCCCGTTGATGAGTTTGTGGCTGGGCACATGCTCAATGCCCAATCCATTCCGCTGGACGAGCTGCCTTACCGAATGGCCGAGTTGCCACGCGATAAAACCATCATCACCTATTGTCGCGGACCGTTTTGTTCACTTGCCGACGAAGCCGTTCAACTGCTGCTTTCCAACGGATTTAAAGCGTTGCGCCTTGAAGAAGGATTTTTGGACCTAACCTTATTGTCCCGTTCATGAATACCGTTGCTGAAAAAGCCGTAGCCCTTGGTTTGCGCAACAATTGGCGTCAATTCACCTTGCTCGTCATCATCAATGCTTTCGTTGGCGGTATGGTTGGCATGGAGCGAAGCATCTTGCCGCAAATAGCCGAGGTAGAATTTGGCGTAGCCGCCAAGACGGCAGTTTTGTCGTTCATCATTGCCTTCGGTATTTCCAAAGCACTGGCCAACCTGGGTACAGGTGTGCTTGCCGGTAAGCTGGGACGTAAAAACCTGCTGTTGCTGGGATGGTTTCTGGGACTTCCCGTGCCTTTCATCCTGATGTATGCACCCACCTGGGAGTGGGTGGTAGCCGCCAACCTTTTGCTGGGCGTGCACCAGGGATTCGCGTGGTCGACCACCGTGGTTATGAAAATTGATCTGACCGGGGAAAAAGACCGGGGCTTGGCCATGGGTTTAAACGAATTTGCCGGTTACATCGCCGTTGCAGCGGCAGCATTTGCCAGCGCCTGGATTGCAGGTGCGTATGGACTGCGGCCTTACCCTTTTTACCTCGGTGTGGTATTTTCCATTGCAGGCATCCTGGCCACGTGGTTTTTGTTGCACGACACCCAAGCGCACGTTGCAGCGGAAGCAGCTAAAAGTAAGACGCCCAGACTGGGCAACATTTTTAAAGATACTTCTTGGAGGGACCGCAATTTAGGTTCGGTGACCATGACGGGTTTGGTGAACAACCTAAACGACGGCATGGTGTGGGGTCTGCTCCCGGTATTTCTTCACATGAATGGCATGACGCTGCAACAAACCGGCATACTCGCAGCCTTGTATCCTGCTGTTTGGGGTTTCGGTCAGTTGTTTACGGGCCGATTGTCCGATTTTATTTGCAAAAAAGACCTTTTGCTTTGGGGCATGATGTTGCAGGGAGTGGCGCTGCTCGGCCTGGCGACCATGCATGGATTCTGGGTATATGCCACATGGCTTGCCTTGCTCGGTTGGGGTACTGCTATGGTTTATCCAACTTTTTTAGCGGCCATCGCAGAGAACACGCACCCACACGACCGTGCCAAAAGTCTCGGCGTTTTCCGTTTTTGGCGCGACATGGGATATGCCATCGGGGCTTTACTTACCGGTATCTTGGCCGATACTTTTGGCTTAGTCACCAGTATTGTATTTGTTGCCGTACTGACCCTGCTTACCGGATTGGGTGCCAATTATAGGATGCGGTGCAAAACGAGCAATCCAGGTTTGTGGCAATGGATGTTTCGAACCCAAAAATTTGTTTCTTAGGTTTACTTGGTGAAAGCAAAGACTTTTCAATTGCGAGAACACCGCGGCAATGGTGTCCGGTTGAATGTGCTGGTGTATTGGGCTTTTTGATGGTACTCGGTACAATTGTCCTAACCTGATTAACTGATTCGGGTGTTGAGTTCTTATTCAAACAAATCATCCAACGTTAAGACCTTTTCCACCAAGCCAAGACTGTGTATGTTTTGCTTCAATCCAAAAGTAGTGAGCATGGTGAGCATCAAATATTTTCGCGTATGGCTAACCTTCAAAAAAACTTGCAACTTCTTGCGCAAGTCGTTGGCGTCTGCTTCCGTGAGGGATACTTCCGAATTATAAAATTTCATCTCGAATACTCTGCATGTCTCAATTTATTACTGGCGAAATCATATGCGAAAGTACAAGATTTCGCCAGTAATAAAATTTATTACTGGCGAAATCATGCTGAATTGAACCGCATTTCGCCATCAATAAAACGATTAGCAATGATTTTTTCAAGTCATCTTACCCATTTTTAAATACCCACGCATTTTACACAGCCTCCAGCTTTTTCATCCGGCCCAACATCCGTGCGTTTTACCCAGAAACAAAACAACCTCAGCCTGTTCTTTCCAAAAAAAATTCAGAATCGATGTCAGAATGCTGATGTAGGTGCGTCCCATGATGCAAACCAATGACAAAAAATATGGTCATGAACAAACAATGGAACAAAACTGGCGAGGGCCAGTAAAATTTTTCGGTAAACGACCATGTGGTTGGCACCATCAACATCGCGCACAACACCACCAACAGTCGGGCCGTTGCCAACCTGGGAGACAACACCTACAACATTCAGCAAACCGGTTTCTGGAAAAATAGTTTGGAAAAAACAGCCATTTTTGCAGATGAATACAACTTCTGAAACATGATCCGTAATTTTCACCCATCCGATCGGAAGGCCTTACTTGAAATTCTCAAACGCAATGTTCCCACCAATTTTGCACCCGAAGAAGTTGAAGATTTTGAACAATACCTCAATCAGTACGGTGAAAATTACCAGGTCTTCGAGCACCATGGCAAAGTCGTTGGTGGTTCGGGCTACAACATTTTACCTGAGAGCAAAGAAGGGCGCATCAGTTGGATTTTTTTCGATCCGGAATACTCTGGAAAAGGTTTGGGCAGCCAACTGGCATACCACGTTTTGGGTATGCTGAAAAACGAACCGGAAGTGGAAAAACTGGTCGTACGCACCTCACAAATGGCTTCGCCTTTTTTTGAAAAATTCGGATTTAAACTAACCGATGTCCAAAAAGATTATTGGGCACCGGGCATCGACCTGCATTACATGGAGATGGAAAATGATGCCTGATTTTATTCTACAAAATACATATCCACCTCACCCTTGTTTTTCGCCGCAATTTTGCCGCGGTACTGGCAGGAGAATTCGTTGTTTACCAATGCGTGCGTAGTTCCACTGATGTTGATTTTGCCGGGCAAGCTGCTTTGTTCCATGCGGGCCGCCGTGTTCACCGTATCACCCCATATGTCGTAAGCGTATTTTTTCACACCTACGATGCCAGCCACCACCGGACCGGAACTGATGCCTATGCGTATTTCAAAATCGGTTTCGTGTTTGAGCATGTAGGTCTGGATGTCGAGGGCAGCCTGAACTACCCTCTGAGCGTGGTCTTCTGCTTTGTTGGGCATGCCACACACTGCAAGGTAGGCATCGCCGATCGTTTTGATTTTTTCCAAACCGTTTGCCTCGATGATGGCGTCGAAAGCGGTGAAATTTTTGTGGATGGCGGCTACCAATGCTTTCGGACTCATCTGTTCGCTGATGCCGGTGAAATTGACGAAGTCGGTAAAAAGTACCGTAACGTTGTTGTATTGCCTGGCATCTGAACTTCCTTTTGCTTTGAGTTCTTCGGCTACTTCTTCCGGAAAAATATTGAGCAAAAGGTGGTCGCTGCGTTCTTTTTGGGCTTCAACCTCAGCTTTTTGCCGTTCCACCAGGATGTTTTTTTCAATCAATTCCTGCGTGCGCTCCTCAACTGTTTCTTCCAGTTTTTTCTGCCTGTTTTTCAACGCCCTTTCCCGCCAGCGGATGTACTGCCTAATGCTTCCCATCGCCACCAAAAGGTATAGGAAGTACGCCCACCAGGTCCGCCAAACCGGTGGCAAGACAGTGAAAGTAAAAAGTGCAGATTCGCTCCAAACATGGCTTTGAGAGCCGGTGTAACGGGACTGTACCTTAAACGTGTAGTTGCCTTCAAACAAATTTCCAAAACCAATTTCCGTTTTACGGGTTGGCGCACTCCAAGCCTTATCCGAACCTTCCAGTAGGTACCGGTATTCTATTTGATTGGGATGTGCAGGATCGTAAGCACCGTATTCAAGGGTGATGCGGTTGTGTTTGTATGGCAGCGAAAGGTTTTGAGGAACCGGGTAAAAGGCGTTAACGTTTTTAAAACGAACTCCAGCAAACTTATTTCGAAGGTTTTCGGACTCCAATGCACTCAATTTTTTTCCATACACCATTTCTTCTTCGGTGGTTGATGGCTGCTTGGTTATCCTTTCGCCCGGTGCTTTTCCTTTGTCGGACAAACTGCTCCAGGATACTTTTTCTTCATTCAGTTTGACCGAACGCATGTAGGTAACAGGGGGCTGGTTGTTTCGATGCAAAGCAGCATAATCGAAGCGGACAAGACCCGTTCGGTCGCTGCCTGTGCCCATCCAAAGCACCTTGTTTTTATCCAAAAACATACCGTTCTGCCCTACGTTGATGTCGCGAACGGGGTAACCGCCAAACGTATTCAACACCTCGAGTATCTCGAGTTTAGGGAAGGTTTTGTCTCCGGAAAGTTTAAAAATTAAAAGTCCCAAGGAAGTTCCTGCCACCATGACACCGTCGGGCAAGGCTACAACCTGCGTGACAGAATTGTGGGGCAAACCATCTGCAGTGGTAAAATGATGGAACGTTCCAGGTTTGTCAGCAGGCATTAAACCCAGTCCTTCCGCACCTCCCAACCAAAGATTGCCTTTGGAGTCTTCCTCCACACACCAGATTTCATTGCCAGGCAACGAAATATGGTGTGTGCAGGAAGACTCCGAAGGCAATCTTTGGGTGGGCGGTGTGGAAGGACTGAGTC
>JBBSDH010000052.1:0-20840 GCA_038249605.1 Chitinophagales bacterium
CCCGGGGAAACACGCAGCACAGGCGTGGCGAAGGTTGGCCGAAAGACCAAAGTGTTTGTTGCCTAAAATCAAAAGAGCAGGTACGGTAATGCCGATCACGATGCCAGCGGCCCACCAGGGCCAGGGTTGGGATAGTAGTTCCATCAATTCAGTTGTTATTTAACTGCAAAGTTGGCGGGGTGAAAGGCAGGCAGGGCGTGACATATGTCACAAGGGAAGAAATTTTTTTAAATGTAATTTAAAATATATTTATAATTTAATGTTAAACAATTTTTTAGAATCAAAACAAACATCATCCAGCAGTATGATTCTTGTTATTGCAAAGGGGGTAAACATGGCAATACCTTTGTCCATTGATTTTAATTCACAAACACTTAAATCATGAAAACCTATCGCATGTTCGTTTGGGCAACGCTGTTTGCCCTTTTACCCATAGCCGTTATGGCCCAAAAAGGCGGCAAGGGTTGGTGCAACAACAACAATTACAACAAAACCTTCAATCCCCAAACGGTGGAGGAGTTCAAAGGTATTGTTGTCGGTATCGAGAACATAACACCTGAAAAAGGCATGTCCAAAGGCATGCACCTGAAAGTGAAAAACGACAAGAATGAAACCATGTCGGTGCACCTTGGACCGTCGTGGTACCTCGACAATCAGGACATGCATTTCGCAAAAGGCGATGCCATCGTTGTCAACGGATCGCGTGTTACTTACCAAAATGCACCGGCCATCGTTGCCATGACGGTTGTCAAAGGTGATGACGTACTGGTGCTTCGCGACAACCAGGGTACGCCCAATTGGAATGGCTCACGCAAAGGAGGTCAGGCACAGGCCCTCTGTATGACCCAGTGCCAGACCCAATGCCGCACCCAATGCCACGGACAAGGCAAAGGAAAGGGACAAAGCAAAGGAAATAATTGAACCAGTAAATCACGGATTATGAATCTACTAGATCTAATCAAAGATTCCGAAAAGTCAGTTTCGGCCCAAAATGTGTTTTCTGAAAAAGGCTCGGTGACGTTGCTTCGCATCAAAAAAGACGGGGTTTTACGCGAACACCAAAGTGCCGTGGATGCCCTGCTGGTTTTGCTCGAAGGCAAAGCGGTGTACGAAGAGGATGACCGCAAGGAAGTGCTCGATAATGCATTCGACTTTGTGCGCATTCCGGGCAAAGTGACCCACAAAGTTACAGGTACCGAAGACGCGTTGTTGATGCTAATTCAATAAACCTACCACATCGTGTTTGGATCCGGCTTTTGAAAAATGTCGGTTCCGAGCACGCTTTTAACTTTTGATACATGAAATCTGTTTCGTTTTCCTTTTTGCTGGTTTTTTCGGCGTTGCAATTGTTCGCTCAAACCAGTCCCTTCCAAATCCACCTCGAACCGATGGACATTCCCGGTGTGGGTGGTCTTCAGTCCTATGCCTTTGGCCAGTACAATGGTAAATGGCTCATCTTGGGCGGAAGGCTGGACGGCCTGCACCGTCGGCAACCGTTCGCGGCTTTCGACATCGCAGGGCACAACAACCAACTCATCGTGATCGACCCCGTTGCCCAGCAAAAATGGTCGGCGCCACTCACATCGCTTCCTGTATCGCTGCAGGAACAATTGCGTTCCACCAACATGCAGTTTGTTCAGTACGCTGAGTACCTCTACGTCACCGGCGGTTACGGCTACAGCGAAACTGCCGGCGATCACATCACCTACGACAAACTTACCGCCGTAAATGTGCCCGCTGTCATCGATGCCATCGTGAACGGCACCACTTTTACCGCGTATTTCAGGCAGGTTGCTGACGGCCGTTTTGCCGTAACAGGTGGCCACATGCTGCGCATTTACGATACCTATTACCTCATTGGCGGACAATATTTCGAAGGTCGGTACAACCCCATGGGACCGGCGCATGGCCCAGGCTTCATCCAGCAATACACCAACCAGATCCGCAAGTTCAACATCAACGACGACGGAACGACACTTGCCATCACCCACCTGCCAGCGGCTACCGATCCGGTGAACCTGCACCGCCGCGATTACAACGTGGCGGCACAAATCATGCCCAACGGTGAAGAAGGCGCAACGGCATTTTCCGGTGTTTTCCAAACTACAGTGGATTTTCCGTTCCTGAATTGTGTAAACATTGACAGCAGCGGGTATGCAGTAAACAATGCGTTTTCGCAGTATTACAACCACTACCACTGTGCTTTTATTCCCTTGTATTCAGAGGCTGCGAACGAAATGCACACCGTCTTTTTTGGCGGTATTGCGCAGTTTTACGACAGCTTAGGCGTACTCGTGCAGGACAACAACGTACCCTTCGTAAAAACCATCGCAAGAGTAACACGCAATGCTGACGGACTTATGGCCGAATACAAATTGCCGGTTGATATGCCTGCTTTGCTTGGCGCTGGCGCCGAGTTTATCCCATTGGGGAACTTGCCGGCTTACAACAACGATGTTTTTAAACTCGATGAAATCACCGCCGATTCCGTACTTGTAGGCTACATCTACGGCGGCATCGCAAGCTCGGCGCCCAACATTTTCTTCATCAACACCGGCACGGAAAGCGGGGCAAGCAGCCAAATTTTTAAGGTTTATTTGTCGAAGAACACATCAACAGCAGTTCACAACCTTAACCAACAAAGCATAAGTACCCTGCACATGCAGGTTTTCCCCAATCCCAACAACGGGGTATTCGGGGTGAAATTCAATCTTGAAAAAAAAGGTAAAGTGTATTTGACCATTTCAGATACCAACGGCGCCATCATCAACCGGGAGGTTTTGCAAAACCTGTATCCCGGGGAAAACATCGTGACGCGCCGCCTTGAAAACGTAGCGGTGGGTAAAACCTACTTCGTGACCTTGCAAACAGAAACCGAAAAAGCAACCGTCAAAACAGTTATTCAGGAATAACAGCGTCGGAAGCTGATGCCGGGTTAATCTTAAGACGAAGACTTTCTGCATCGAGCACCGTCACCCTGCCATCGTGTACATCGTAAATCATGGGCACGATGGCCAATTTGTTTTGGCGAATTTTTTTGGACAAAATGGGATCATCTTGTTCAAGTTGGTTCACGCCATGCAATATATTACCTTCTCAAAAAACAAACTTACCGTCTTTTGTTTTAATTTTCGGGTACCACCGGTTCGCCGGCTTTTACCCATTCGTTCATGCCGCCTGAGTAATTGGAGACGTTGGTATAGCCATTTTTAGCCAACACCGAGTATCCGATGGCCGCACGGTCGCCGCTCTGGCAAAGGATAACCACCGGTTTGTCTTTGTGCACTTTGTCGAGGTTTTTCTCGATGGTACCCACAAAAACGTGGTCGGCGCCTTCGATGTGACCGGCTTTGTATTCCGATGCACCGCGCAGGTCGACGACCTGAAGGCCGTTTTGGGTTTTTACGGCCTTAAATTCGTCGGTTGAAAGCACTTTGCTTTGTTCCAGATGTTTTCCTGTTTTTTCAGCCCAGGGCTTTACGTCTTCTACAAAGCCAATCACGTTGTCCAGACCGATGCGCATCAGTTTGCGGGTGAGGTCTTCGGTTTGTGATTCACTGGCCACAAGCATAATCGGCTCGTCGTAGCTGAGGAACCAGCCTGCCCAGGTGGCGAAGCTGTTGTTGCCCTGGATGTTGATGCTGCCGGGGATGAATCCTGCTGCGAAATCAACCTTGTTGCGGGCGTCGATGAGTTTTACGCCTTTGTTCAGGTTGGCGATCAGCTCGTCGGTGCTGAGTTTTTTCTGTTTGGGTACTTCGGTCAGCAAGGGGCGATCCACCTTGTTGAGTTTTTTCATCATGGCGAAGTACTTGGGCGGCTCGGGCTGGTCGGAAAGCAGGTAATCCACAAAACCCGTTTCGTTGTTGGCGTATTGAAGCGCCCAGTTGCGGATTCTTTCGTAACCCACTGTCGTGCTTGGTACGGCGCCCAGTGCTTTACCGCAGGCCGAACCGGCGCCGTGGCCGGGCCACACCTGAAGGTAGTCGGGCAAATCGCTGAAACGTTTGATGGACTGGTACATCTGGCGTGCGCCAGCATCCTGGGTGCCGATAAGGCCAGCGGCTTTCTCCAGGAGATCGGGCCGACCGATGTCGCCCACAAACACGAAGTCGCCGGTAAACAGCATCACGGGTTTGCTGGAGGCTGGGAGGTCGGTGAGCAAAAAGCTGATGCTTTCCGGCGTGTGGCCGGGGGTATGGATGACCTCAAAGGTGAGGTTGCCCACCGTAATCACGTCACCGTCTTTTACGCCTTCGTGCGGGAACTGGTACTGCCAGTCCGGACCGCCCTCATCGGAGAGGTACATTTTGGCTCCTGTGAGGGCTGCCAGTTCGCGGGCGCCCGACAAGAAGTCGGCGTGGATGTGTGTTTCAGCCACGTGGGTGATGGTCATGTTGTTTTGTTTCGCAATCTCAAGGTAGGTATCTACATCGCGTTTGGGGTCGATGACCATGGCAACGCCGGCTTTTTGACAGCCGATAAAATAGCTTGCCTGAGCCAGGCTTTTGTCATAAACGTGTTGGAAAAACATAGTTGGGTTGTTTAACTGTTGGTAATAAATTTACTTTTTGCTTAATGGTGCACCATGGCGAGAGCGGCGGGATTGAGGTACAATTCCTTGATTAGAATGTAAATACCCATCACCAAAACAAACCATCCGAATGCTTTTTTGAGTTTGTCACCGTCGATGTTTCGACTCATTCTATTGCCGATGAAGATTCCGCCGATGGCAAGGGTTGTGACGGTGCCAAGCAGGGTCCAGTCCATGGTATAGTGGCCGAGGTCACCTGTAAATCCGAACAAAGACTTGGCAGCAATGATCAGTAGCGAAGTGCCCACGGCTTGTTTCATGGGAAGTTTGCTGAACAATACCAGTGCCGGGATGATGAGGAATCCGCCGCCTGCACCCACAAGTCCGGTAAGCAAACCTACCACAGCGCCTTCCGCAAGGATGGCCGGATAATTGAATTTTTGTGGTCCGGTTTCTGCTTTTTCGGGTGCAACTTTTTTGGTGCGAATCATCGATATGGATGCAAAGACCATAAGCAGAGCAAACAATCCCATCATCAGCATGGCTTTGGAAACGACAAAAGTTCCAATGCTGAATACATGGTCGGGTATAAGCGGTACCAGCCAGGCCCGTGTGGTATACACAACAATAATGGAAGGGATACCAAAAATGACGGCTGTTTTCAGGTTCACCAATCCATCACGGTATTTGGGAAAGGTACCAACCAAACTGGTGGAACCTACAATGAACAACGAATAAGCGGTAGCCAATACCGGTTCTACCCCAAAAAGGTAAACCAAAACGGGAACGGTAAGGATGCTGCCGCCGCCGCCTATGAGCCCGAGCGAAATGCCAATAAGTGCTGAGGCGAAGTAGCCTGCAATTTCCATGTTGTAAGGTTACGTTATTTAATCCGTACGTGTGTTGATTGATGGTGCAAAGATGGGGACAGTGCTGACCGTCGTCCCGTGATGTTTGTCACGCAGGTGAAAAATAAGACGCCATTTTAAGTACAATCAAACGAAGCAGCAATACCCACGGCAAGCCATGCCATGCCAAATCAAACCAATCCATGGGCTGCATACCCACAGCACCACCAAGCACCCATTGGACTTTTCCCAAAAGGTGCGGTTCAGGTACAAAGGGCGCAAGCCCAAGGGTGAGGCAAGCGATGACAATCAGTTTCCAGTCGTTCCAGAATTTTGTGGTCATGGTATCTTATAAAAACACAAAGATCGGACGGTGGCAGCACAGGGCCATGAACGCATTATGGATGCTTCTGTACTTTTTACCGATTGGCAAAAATCCTACCGCCGACCTGTCACCTCCGAGATTCAATTCCTGCCATTTTAAGACCTCCAAACTGTCAATCCGTCAGATTCCGACGCATGGCACAACGATTGATACAGGGAGTAGGTCGGACATCTTTAAACCATGACCGAAAAGCCCCGAAAAGGGTTACATCAACCATTCAAATTGAAAAAAGTAACAGAATAAGCCACATTATGGGAAAAATCATTGGCATTGACTTAGGAACAACCAACTCTTGCGTTTCCGTTATGGTGGGCAACGAACCGGTTGTCATCGCCAACGACGAAGGCGCACGTACCACGCCATCGATCGTGGGATTCCTCGACAACGGCGAGCGCAAAGTAGGCGCCCCGGCCAAACGCCAGGCCATCACCAACCCCACGCGTACCGTTGCCTCCATCAAACGTTTCATGGGTAGCCGCTTCTCGGAGCGTACCGAAGAAATTACCCGCGTACCTTACAAAGTAGTGCGCGGTGACAACGATACCGTTCGCGTAGACATTGACGGACGCCTCTACACGCCGCAGGAAATCTCGGCCATGGTGCTCCAAAAAATGAAAAAAATCGCCGAAGACTACCTCGGTGAACCCGTTACCGAAGCGGTCATCACAGTACCCGCTTACTTCAACGACTCACAGCGACAGGCTACCAAAGAAGCCGGCGCCGTAGCAGGTCTCGAGGTAAAACGCATCGTGAACGAGCCCACGGCTGCTGCTTTGGCCTATGGCCTCGACAAGCAACACAAAGACATGAAAATTGCCGTGTATGACCTCGGCGGTGGTACTTTCGACATCTCCATCCTCGAGCTCGGCGGTGGTGTGTTTGAAGTGAAATCCACCAACGGCGATACACACCTCGGTGGCGACGACTTCGACCAAGTGATCATCAACTGGCTCGCGGAAGAATTCCTCAAAGCCGAAAAAACCGACCTGCGCAAAGACCCGATGGCCCTCCAGAGACTCAAAGAAGCCGCTGAAAAAGCCAAAATTGAACTCTCTGCCGGCGCCGAAACCGAAATCAACCTCCCCTACGTTACAGCCATCGACAGCGTGCCCAAGCACCTTGTGCAAAAGCTTAGCCGCGCCCGATTCGAACAAATGGTAGACCCGCTGGTACAACGCACCCTCGAACCCTGCCGCAAAGCGATGAAAGACGCAGGCCTCAACAACAGCCAGATCGACGAAGTTATTCTCGTGGGCGGTTCCACACGTATCCCGCGCATCCAGGAAGAAGTGGAGAAGTTTTTCGGCAAAAAACCGAACCGCAGCGTAAACCCCGACGAAGTGGTGGCCGTAGGCGCCGCAGTTCAAGGCGGTATCCTCTCGGGCGACCTCGACGATAAAAACCTGCTCCTGCTCGATGTGTCCCCGCTGTCGCTGGGCATCGAAACGATGGGCAACATCTACGACGTGGTCATCGAAGCCAATACCACGATTCCAACCAAAAAGTCGAAAACGTACTCCACGGCTTCCGACAACCAACCGCAGGTGGAAATCCACATCCTCCAGGGCGAACGTCCCATGGCGCGCGACAACCGCTCCGTTGGCCGATTCATCCTCGACGGCATCCCACCTGCTCCGCGTGGTGTACCACAGGTTGATGTCATATTCGACATCGACGCCAACGGCATCCTATCGGTTACAGCCATGGACAAAGGTACCGGCCGCCAGCAGAACATCCGCGTGGAAGCCAGTACAGGCCTCAGCAAAGAGGAAATCGCACGCATGAAAGCAGAGGCTGAAGCCAATGCCGTTACCGATAAGGAAGTGCGCGATCGTGCCGAAAAACTCAATGCCGCCGATTCACTCATGTTCCAAACGGAAAAACAACTGCGCGAATTCGGCGATAAGGTTCCGGCCAACCACAAGGAGAAAATTGAAGGCGCCCTCGCCGATTTGCGCGAAGCGCACAAATCGGAAGACCTTAGCCGCATCGAAACAGCATCCGCCACCCTCACCGAAGCCTGGAACGCTGCCAGCCCAGAACTTTATCAGAACACGCAAGGCGCAAGTGGCGAAAACCCCGGCGGCCCCGCAGGAGGCGACGGCACCGGAAACTCAGCCGACGTCCAAGACGTTGAATTCGACGAAGTGAAGAATTAAGTTTGAAGTTTGAAGTTTGAAGTTTAAAGTTTAAAGTTTAAAGTTTAAAGTTTAAAGTTTAAAGTTTAAAGTTTAAAGTTTAAGGTCTGGAATAAGTTAGGGGTTTGGAAGCGCAGCTTCCAAACCCCTTTTTCTTTAAACTTTTAAACTTTTAAACTTTTAAACTTTTAAACTTTAAACTTTAAACTTTAAACTTCATTCGGTTCCACCGAGGAAAATGGAGAATCCTACATCAATAGTTATTGCGCTGGTAGTTGATTTAAAATCACCGACTTCGGTTTCGTTTTTTGCGATGTTGGCACCGTATCCGGCACCGATGTTGATCGAGGCGCTGTTGCCGAAGAAAATGGAATAACCTGCACCGCCGCTGTATTGCGTTAGGGCTGTTGGATCACCATCTTGTTCGCCGTTGAATTTGTAGGTGTAATTGCCAAATGAAGCGCCGCCACGAAGGTAAACAGCACCGTTGGAGCCGACAGGAATGTAATAACGTACTTCCGGACCAACCATGAAGGACGATAATGTTTGTTCGTCGTCATCTTCATCTGTAACCATTTGGCTGAAAAAACCGAGATTCAAGCCCACGGATAGGTTGTCAATGATGAAATAGTGGCCGCTTGTTTCCAGTCCAATGGTGGTGAAACTGCGTTCGAATTCCTGGCCGGCGAACTCATCCTTGTCCTTCCCAAAGGCAATACCGAAAGTGTTGGTAGGTGCCAAAAGCGTGGATTCGGAAAGCAAAGGCGAAAAGTTGTGCAGGCTGAGCATGAACCGGCCTTTTTCAGTTTGGGCCTGCAGGCAAAATGTGGTGAAAACAAGGGCAATTAAGCAAACGAATGGTTTCATTTGAATGAGATTTAATGGTTAAAAAGTTTTCAAAAGTGTATTTATCAATGGCATTTAAAATAATCAAAGGGCTCCAAACAGTCGATACATCTGAAAAGCGCCTTACAGGCTGTGGAGCCGAATTGTGAAATCATCTCTGTATTATCGGAGCCGCAATGCGGACACACCAACGCGCGGCGTTCGCCGAGCAGGGCACGTTTGTCGGCGCTTGAACCGGCAGGCGGCGCGATGCCGTAAGCCTGAAGCTTTTGTTTGCCCGATTCGCTCATCCAGTCGGTCGTCCAGGCTGGACTAAGCACTGTAACCACCCTGACATGGTCAAAACCTGCTTCCTGCAAGGCTGCACGGATGTTGATTTCGATGGCGTTCATGGCCGGGCACCCGTTGTAAGTTGGCGTGATTTGCACTTCCAGGCACCCGTCGGATTGTAGCAGCACATCGCGTATGATGCCCAAATCGCGTATGGTGAGCACCGGAATTTCAGGATCACAAACGGTGTCGAGGCACTGGTTGGCGGCCTCAAGTTGTTCGAAAGGAGATGCAGATGGAACGTTCACGGTAAAGCCAAATTTGTGGTAAATGTAAACCATTATAGGCTTCGAAGCAAAGCGATTTTGTCGCTGTTGTTGCCTTTTTCACTGTTTGTTATGAGGTTGATCCCCATTTGAAGGACCCATCCGGGTTTTACGATGCGTTGTGCCAGATCGGCAACGTTTTGGTCAAGTTTGTCGATCATGGCATTTTCGGACGCTTTATCCGTGGACAGGGCCAAAGCAGTATAGGCTTTCCAGGAGGCCCCGCGGGCTGTTTTGATGCTGAAATGAACCCAACCATCGTCTTCGGTGCGCACCATATTTTCGAGCCATGGATACGACAGCCAGGCTTCGGTCAACCTTTTGCGAGCCTGGCCGAAAAGGGCTGTTATGATGTCGTTAACCCTTTCAAAGTCGGGGCGCAAACCAAAAACAGCTTCTCCTGGCCTGGTTTCAGCTGCGGATATGCTTAAATCTAAATTGATGTGGGCATTGATGCCGAGCATCAGGTGTTGTAAGGTGGAAATGGTGTCGTCGGTGGTGGCATCAAATGCAATTTTCCAGGATCTGCTGCAGGGTTTGCCTGCATGCCATGCTTCGTAGGCTTCCACATAACGTCGAGCAAACAACACATCAAGCCTTTCCATGCGGGCCCCGTTTTCAAAATGGCTTGTTTTGATGCCATTGCGCACATTTTCTGTCATTCGATGGTACAATGCCGGAAAATAGCCCATTGGCGATTCCCTTTCACTTTCGGCTGTCACGATCTGATCTAGCCTTTCAAGTACTTCGGCAATGGTTTGCATAAAGAAACAGAAAGTAGAATGTAATGCTTAAGGTGGTAAATGTAATCATTCACCACATTTCACAAAACGCCAATGCGCGTCTTTCGCTCCAGGTGAACTCGTCGTTGCCACGGGTCTGAAAACCACAATGTCCACCTTCAGAAGGCATTTCAAAATGGAAAAAGTCGTGTTTGCGCGCTTGTTCCACCGGCATGCAGTCTTGTGTCAGTATGGGATCGTTGGCTGCATTAGCGAGCAGGGTGGGTATACGGATGCCGTTGATGAAATGCCGAGCCGAAGCCTGGGTATAAAAATCGTCAGCATTTTGGTACCCGCAAATGGGTGCACTGAACCACTCGTCGAAGTCCCGCCAGCGTTTTACCTGAGGCAGCCTGGAAACATCGATGCGGCCGGGGTACTGTTTGCTTTTGGCGTATATTTTACCCGATAAGGCGCGCAAAAAACGTCGGCGGTACATGGTGTTGTCCCAGCGGTCGAGCACATCGGCGCCCGATTTTAAATCGCAGGGTGCTGAAAAAACGGCAGCGGCTTTGATGGCCTTGGGCGCTTGTTCGCCAAGGGCGCCGAGGTATTTTAGGGTGATGTTGGCGCCCATGCTGTAGCCCATCAACACCACTTCACTGTAACGGCCAGTGGCAAGTGCGTGGTTCACCACAGTACTGATGTCGTCGGTATCGCCGTGATGGTACATGCGGAAAGCCCGGTTCATTTCGCCCGAACAGGAGCGGCAGTTCCAGGCCAAAACGTCGTAACTGTTTTGTGAAAACAATTTGGCCGCACCCATCACATAATGTTTGGAAGAATTCCCCTCCAGTCCGTGGGTTACAACCAGCAATCGCGGGTTTCCATGGACCAACCAATCCAAATCGAGGAAATCTCCGTCGGGTGTTTCCATACGTTCGCGGGTGTAAGTCACACCCTCTATACGGCGCAGGATACCTGGCACAAGGGTTTGCAAGTGGCCATTGATTTGCCAAAAAGGTGCGTCCGGAAAGGACGATTGTTCAATAAAGGGCATGATAGTGGACAGTCGTAGGTCGCAAGTCGTCAGTCCAAAATAAAAACGGTGCGGCGGTGTTGGAAGGGAGGCGCCGGGGGCTCAAACGTATTTGGTCTGGTTTTTTTCCATCACGATGTCCTTCAACTCCTTAATCATGGCATATTGGTCGGGCATCACACGTTTGAAAGCTTCCTTTACGGCAACGAAAGTGCCTTTGTCGAGGTCGGGCAACAGATTTTTGATGTGTTCGCGGGCTTTTTCCTTGGCTACCCGGTAGTCTTCGTACATGAGGGCACGCAGCGAAGGGATTTCATGCCAGTCGGCTTCAACAGCGAAAGCCTGACGGGCTTCGCCATCGGCACGGGTCACCGGGTCAAGCTCGATGCAGTTGGCATCGCGCAGGCGCTGGTGCACAGCATCGTGAGCCGTTAAAGTTTTTAATTGACCGTTCTGGGGCAATTGGTCGTCGTTGACAAGGAATACTTCAAGTCCTTTTTCACGAACGCGGTAGATGATCAGGTCTATTGACTCGTTTGATGGCATCGGTCGGATGTTTGCCTTGATGTTGTTAGGTACTTAGAACAACATCTTCGGGCAAATGTTTGAATCATGGATATTAAAAACGCAAGGCAAAGATCGTTCACGCGATCCAAATGGCCAAACCCGTTTTTTCAAATGCGTATGCTTTGTTTTTTTGCGGGTTTTGGGGTCTCTTTTGGCTTTTTTCCAGGCGATGGTTCCGTTTTTTCGTGCCTGAGCTTTTCTTCTGGCAACAAATCATCGTCCGATTGGTGCATTTCGCCATCGTCTGCAGGCTTGCGAGGCTGGTCGCTGTAACCGGGTATGTCACCAAATCCTTTGAACAATTCGTTAAACATTCGGTCCAATTCCTCAACCAGGTCGTCGCTGCCGCCAGGTGTGCCAAACTGGAAAAATTGTGCCGAACCGTTGTCGAACAGGGTATCCATCCGGAAGAAAAACGTGGTATCCGAAAAAAAGCTTCCATTGGTCAGCGGACTGTTCCGAAGTTCCTGCATCAAACGTTGCTGCATGTCCAGCATTTGGCGTTCCATTTCATCCATGCTCGGCATGTTCTGGCCTCGAAGGCCCGGCGCAAATGCGCTCAGAAGGGATACAATCAGCATCAAACGAAAGGTACGCATGGTGGTATTGTTTTTTTGAATTGTAAAAATAACGACAAAAAATGGCGACTCACCCACATTAACAGCTCCTTAAAACTTACCTGCCCTCCAGTTTGCCGGTCAGTATTTGGGTAGCCGCTTTGGGATCGGCTTTGCCTTTACTCACTTTCATCAGCTCGCCCATGAAAAAACCCATCAACCCCTTTTTCCCTTTTTTATACTCGTCCACTTTTTCCGGATGGGCCGACAAAACACCGTCCGCAAGTTCGGAAAGGAAAGCATCATCGTTGTTTTGCCGCAAACCCAACGCTTCAATCAACGCATCTACCCATGCTTCCGCTGCCTGCTGCCCGCTGCCTGCTGCCTGCTGCTCGCCCAAAGCTGCTGGAAACACCTGCTGGTAAGCCGCAGTAGAGCTTAAAACGCCGGTTTCGACACGGTTGATGAGGGAGGTCCAAACGGCATAAGGAACAGGACTGTCCTGAAGGGTTGTTGCATGCGCTGCACACCAGGGCAGGAGTTTTTGAATGAGCAGGTTTGCGGCGGCTCTGGCAGGTGTTTCCGGAAAATCGCGCAACCAGGCGAGCAAATAATCGGCCGTGGTTTTTTCCTGACAAACCAGCCGTGCATCCTGCGGTTGTAGTCCAAGTGCGTTGAAGTGTTTTTCTGTTTCCCAAGGCATTTGAGGCAGCTCTTTCCGCCATGTTTCCAAAGTATCGGTAAGGATGCGCACGGGTGGCAGGTCGGGTTCAGGGAAATAGCGGTAGTCGTGCGCCTGTTCTTTTTCACGCAGCGAATACGTTGTGCCGCTGCCTGCATCAAAACCGCGTGTTTCCTGTGTTATGGTTCCTCCGTTTTGCAAAACGGAGGCTTGACGCTTTACTTCATGTTCGATGGCCTGACGTGCAAACCGCATGGAGTTCATGTTTTTGATCTCGCACCGTTGTCCGTAAGCCGCTTGTTCCAAAGGGCGCAGGGAAATGTTCACGTCGCAACGCAGGGAACCTTCTTCCATGTTGCCATCGGAAATGCCCAGCCAGCGCACCAGACGCCGCAGGATTTCCATAAATTCCGACACTTGTTCGGCGCTGCGGAAATCGGGTTCGGTCACAAGCTCGAGCAAGGGCACGCCTGCCCGGTTGAGGTCGATGAGCGAAAAAACCGGATCCTGGTCGTGTATACTTTTGCCGGCGTCTTCTTCCATGTGGATGTGGTGGATGCGCACGGTTGCGTCGCAATCGGGCAAGGCAACGACGCCTCCCAGACATACGGGGAGGGCATCCTGGGTAATCTGGTGGCCCTTGGGCAGGTCGGCATAAAAGTAATTTTTGCGGTCGAAACGGCTTTCTTTGGAGACTTCACAACCGAGTGCCATGCCAAGTTTGGCGGCTCGTTCTACGGCGGCGCGGTTGGTACGTGGCAAGGCGCCAGGCAGGGCCAAGCTCACCACGCCCGTATGGCTGTTGGGCGCGCCACCGAACGAGGCGTCGTCGGCGCAGAACATTTTGGTAAGGGTATTGAGCTGGATGTGCACTTCCAGCCCTATGACGGTTTCGTACATCATGAAAAACGGGATTCAAAAAAGGAGGAAAACGATGATGGTACCAATGATGAACAAAAATGCTGAAGCAATAAAGTAAACCAGGTTGTACACACTCCATTTCATCGTCGTTGTAAACCACCGTTGGCTGTAAAAGCGTTTCATGCCCAACCATTGTGACAGGGCTACCAAAAAAATGCTGGCCGCCACCACAAATTGCGGTGGTTTTTGCCACAATGCAAACAGAAGCAGGATACTGAAAAAAAACAACATGCCTGCGTGCTGGTAGAGCAGAAAAACAAAATGCTCAACGTAAAAACGTTTCTGCTTTCGGTAAAGCAGCGTTAAAAAACCGGCCATAACGACAATGATGGTAAGCAGTACCCAGGAAAGCGAACCAACGTAGGCATGTCCGAAGGTCTCGGGTTCTTTCAAACTTTTGATGGCTTGCCGCAGGGTTTTTTGATCAAAATAATTGTTGATGTGGTAGGCTTCGATGAGTTCCTCGGGAGAATACCGGACAAAATCAAGCATGGGTATGCGCCTGGTTGTAAAAAGCAGGTTAATGGTGCTAGTGTCGGGTTTTCCGGTGGAATCGCGGAAAAGTTCAGCCCCCGTTTCCACGTTCAGCTTGGCTTTCATGTAGGTGTTAAGAATGCTGTCCATCCCCGGATGCAGCGTCGATCCGGTGGTATCCGGATACAACGTGTCGCGAATTTCACGCAGGTCATTCAAGAGAACATATGACCGCATGATTTCATAAAAAGACACCCCGTCTAAGTATTCATTATCGTCGACATTGAAACGAACAATACCCCCGCCCTGGTTATTTTGCATCCACTTGTTTAACAGAAACAAAAACAAAAATGCAGCGATGAGGAAAAGCCGGATGGGGTGTGGGTACCGGCTGCGTTTGCCCTCAAAATAATTCCGGGCCATGGCGCCCGGGGTGAGCATGGTGCGGAAGGCGCGGAACAGTTTGTTGTCGACGTGGAAGGTCGTATCCCACAATTTTTGCAGGAGGTTTTTAACCGTTACTTTGGGTGTGCTGGTCTTTTGTCCGCAATAAGCGCAGAACTTCGCCTTTTCAGGCAGCGGTTTTTCACAATTTTTACACGATTGCTCCATACTTAAAGGCCGAAATATACACTGTTTTGCGACCTTTGCACGGCCCCATTGTTCAACCAATTGCAAAACATTACAACGAAACCTTCCATGTCCAAACGTCAGCAAACCACTTCCCACATCCTCATGGTGCGCCCGGCGCACTTTGCCTTCAACGAAGAAACGGCAGCCAACAATGCTTTTCAAAGCCGTGACGGTGCATTGCCGGCCGAACAAATGCGCAAAAATGCCGTAAAGGAATTTGATGAAATGGTGCATCGTTTGCGCGAAGCAGGCGTGGATGTTTTGGTTGCCAGCGACAGCAGCAAGCCCATCAAACCCGACGCGGTTTTTCCCAACAATTGGATCACCTTCCACCAGGAAGGTTTTATTGTGACCTATCCCATGTTTGCCCCTACACGCCGCAGCGAACGCCGCCGCAAGATTATCGAAGCCGTATTGTCGGCTGGTTTCCATTCGGACAAACGTGTAAACCTGGAATACAACGAACGTCTCAGCCTCTTTCTGGAAGGCACGGGCAGCATTATTTTTGATCACCAGAACCAACTGGCCTACGCTTGCATCAGTCCACGTACCGATGCCGAACTGCTCGCCGACCTTTGCGGCCGCATCCAATACACTCCGGTGGTGTTCAGTGCCGTCGATGGCAAAGATCAGGACATTTACCACACCAACGTCATGATGGCCCTCGGCGAAACTTTTGTGGTTATTTGTCTCGATTCGGTGCGCGACGCCAAAGAACGCGCCATGTTGCTGGAAACTTTCAAAACAACAGGTAAACAGGTGGTCGACATCACACCCGACCAAATGAACCGCTTTGCCGGCAACATGCTTCAGGTGCGCAATACCGCAGGAGAAACCATCCTGGTCATGTCCGAACAGGCCCACCAGTCGCTCACATCCGCTCAAATCGCGGAACTGGAAAAACACACCAAGCTGCTCTACAGCCCCATCACTACCATCGAAACCTACGGCGGCGGGAGTGCGCGTTGCATGATGGCTGAAATCTTCCTGCCAAAAGCGTAGCGGCGCCTCACCAACACCAGTGCCGCCAAACTATACGTCATTCACTGGACGCACCACTAGTGTCGCGTCCAGTAAATGACGTACAGTTTCGCGAGACATGTATTTTTTGGAGATGTAACCTGCAAACAAGACATGATGTCTGAGTAATCAACAGCATTAAAAATTATTTATGATGATTTGGGGCATTCCCTACCGGCAAAACTGGGAAAACATGGCCACGATCGAACGCAGATTGGAACCCGCCAAACGCCGTACGGCCGATCCCTTGGGCAACGGCCTTATGTTCATCGGCGCAGGCTTTGGCCTGCTGAGGGTCATCATTTTACCAAATCGTTTGGTCTCGAAGAAGTTTAAAAAACGGTCGTTTATTTCGGTATGATCGCTTTTTTGGCGGACTTGGCATGCTCGCGGCCTACATTTATGAAAGGGAAAATCCTGAAACCATAAAAAATCAGGGTATTGAAAACGACAATGAGCACTGCCGACTGGCTGGCAGTGCTCATTGTCGTTTTCAATACCCTGATTTTTTTATGGGTCTGAAAAGTAACGTCGCTTACGTCTCTCACTCACAACGCTTTTTAATATTGACCCTTGTTCTTTTTTCATGTCCAAATTTACAAGATTTACGGAGTTACTCTAAACTCACTACTTGTCAAGTAATTTCGGGCATGTCCAAACTCCAAACTCCAAACTCCAAACTCCTTCTCTCCAAACTCCAAACGCCAAACTCCAAACTCCAAACTCCTTCTCTCCAAACTCCTTCTCTCCAAACTACCCATTCTCCTGTTCCAAGGACTTTTTCAGCCATATTCTTTCAACCGGAAAGTTGCCTGGGAGGGGAATTTCCTCAGCGATGACGTATCCAACGCTTTTAAAAAATCCCAGGGCGTTGTTTGTCGCTAACACCGTGATGGTTTGCAGACCTTGTTTTTTGACTTGCTTTTCGAGCTGCCTTACCAGAGCTTTGGCGATGCCTTTGCCTTGGTGTTTTGGATGTACGTACAGCCATTCGAGTTCACCGACGGTGTTCAAACTTCCGAATCCGACGATGCTTTTGTTCTGTTCCACCACGTAACATTGTGGCTCTGCGAGCCGATTCCAGGTTTCGCGATTCGGAACAGGCGGCGCCCAAAGATCGAGGTCATCTGCGTTTAACGCGGGATGGTCTATGTTGTGTACCACCTCAAAAAACAATTGTTGAAGAAGGCGTTTGTCGTTGCGCCGGTAAGCCCTAAGGAACATAAATCCTGGTTTGGTTATCCCTGCAAAGAAACGGCTGTTACCGCGGAGCGGACTTTAAGTTATCGTTACGTTTTTGTAAATAAACTGCGTAAAAACGCACTTTTTGGATTCGCAGTGTTAATTACGGGTAAATGTTGGGAAAAGATGGTGGATGTTCGGGGGGAGTGAGGATATTTGCACCAAACCTTACCCTTTCTTAATTTGCAAAAGCCTTATGTCCATCCTTGGTTCATTGATTCAGAAAGGAGCACGTCTTGGGGCATTGGCAGGGCAGCAGGTCCGCGCCACACCGGCTGAACATCAGCAAAAACAACTGACGAACCTTTTGCGCAAAGCGCGCGATTGTGCCTTTGGCCGCCAACACCGGTTTTCTTCCATTTTGTTTTCTGCCGACATGGCACGTGCATTCCGCGAACAGGTGCCTGCCACCGATTACCATGGCATGTACGATCAATGGTGGCAACAGGGGCATTTGTGCGATACGCCCGATGTGTGCTGGCCGGGTACTACTCCTTACTACGCATTGTCCAGCGGCACCAGCCAGTCGGCTTCAAAATACATTCCGGTAACCGAAGACATGCTGCGCTACATCCGCCGCGGCTCGCGACGCATGTTGTTCGATATGGCCCATTTCGGCCTGACGCCACGCAATTTTACCAAACACATGCTGATGGTAGGCTCGTGTACGAGCCCCAAACGCGAAGGGCTGCACCATACCGGCGACCTGTCGGGCATCATCGGCCTCAACAGACCCCGATGGATGGAGCATTTTTACCGTCCCGGAAGGCACATCACCGACCTCCCCGATTGGGACGACCGCATCGCGCGCATCGCCGATGAAGCGCCTCAGTGGGACGTGGGTTTTGCCGTGGCCAACCCCATGTGGTTGCAACTCATCATTGAGCGCATCATCAGCCAATACCATCTGAACAACATCCACGAATTGTGGCCAAATTTTTCGGTTTACGTACACGGTGGCGTGTTTTTTGATCCTTACCGTGCTTCGTTTGAACACTTGCTTGGCAAACCCATTCATTACGTCAACAGTTACCTCGCTTCCGAAGGCTTTTTTGCCTACCAGCAACGTCCGGGAGATGCCGACATGCGCCTGCTCACCGATGCCGGCATTTATTTCGAATGGGTGCCTTTCAACAACAAAAACTTCGACGAAAACGGCGATTTGCGCACCTCAGAACCAGAAACACACACGCTGGAAGAAGCGGTGCTTGGCCAAACCTATGCCATGCTCATCAGCACTTGCTCGGGTGCATGGCGCTACCTTTTGGGCGATACCGTGGTTATCACCGATCCATACCGCGGCATGATGCGCATCAATGGCAGGACCAAACAATTCCTCTCGGTTTGCGGCGAACACCTCTCGATTGACAACCTGAACGCCGCCGTCCAGGAAGCCGATGCCCAACTCAATGCCGGCATCCGCGAGTTCACGGTCGGTGGTGTGCGTGAAGGCACCTACTGGGCCCACCAATGGTACGTGAGCATGGACAATCCCAACGTGAAAGCTGCAGATTTCGCCAGGGTCGTTGATGAAGCCCTGTGCCAGCTCAACGACGATTACGCCGTGGAACGCAAATATGTGTTGCGCAACATCCATGCAGAGGTTTTACCGAACGCAACATTCATGGGCTGGCTCGAAAATCGTGGCAAATTCAACGGACAAGCTAAGATCCCGAGAGTCATGAAAAATACACAGTTGGAAGACTTTCAGGCGTATTTGAAAAGTCGCAGTAAGTAAATTTTTAGCACATTTGCCTCAAAAACTACATGTTTTTGAGAAACCCATCTTCATCAAACCATCCAAACCCGAAGTGCGCCAACCGTTTTTTAATGGTCGGAGTTGTGTTTTTTACAACGGTGATGTTGCTTTGTACACGGCTGAACGCACAAATCGTCAACATCGAGGAGATGCGCATTCGGGGTACCAACGATACCTCCAAATGGTACGGCCACATCAAAATGGCCGTGAATTTAAACAAGGTGCAGGAAATTAGTCTGCTCATGCGCAGCGAAGCGAGGGTGCAGTACAAAAGCAAACGCCACCTCGTTTTGGGCATCTGGAATACCGACCTGGTGCGTGCAGGCAACGAGGATTTTAAAAACTACGCCTTCGCCCACATGCGCTACAACTTTGAAATCCGCGATGGATTTACCTGGGAGGCTTACGGACAAATACAAACCAACAAACTGCTGTACATCCAAAGCCGCACGCTTGCAGGTTCGGGACCGCGTATTCGCATGTTCAAATCAAAAAATGGTAAAAACCGTATTTATCTGGGTGCCAGTGCGATGTACGAAAGCAATGACTTTATCGAGGCCAATCCTACCGAAAATTTCGTCAGGCTCAGCAGTTACCTGTCGTTTACTTTCCGCCCGAAAAACGTGGAACTCAGCGCTACCACTTATTTTCAACCAACGGCCAATTACCTCAACAACTACCGCCTTTCCACCGAATGGCAATTCGCCATACCCTTCAACAAACACCTCGCGCTGCTCATCGAATTCGATTACAGCATCGACCGCGGCCTGCCGGCACAGGCGCCCATGGAAATTTACGCTTTCAGAAATGGCATTTCGTGGACATTTTAGACAAGGATTTTTGGGACTCGTCCCGCAGGGATCCGTATGGGGATTTTTGAGGGATTTGTAGGATTTGGGAAGATTGGATTGGATTTTTGCTCCGGGCTCTAAATCCCATCATCAAAAATCCCATCATCAAAAAATCCAATCCAATCTTCCCAATCCCCAAATTTACCTAAAATCCCAATCCGGATCCCTGCGGGACGAGTCCCAAAAATCCTGGTCAAGACAAAAAAAAATGGAATTCCGGCATTGCGCAGGAATTCCATTAAACTGAAACCCATTTTCGTATGATTCTTGCAGTAGTTTTATTTCGGTACAAAGTTGAAGGTTCTGCGGGGGATGGCTGTTAAGTGGCTGTTAAATCTGCATTATGCTTTAACGCCGATGTAGATGATGTAACGCCAGAGTCCGAACCAGGCACGTACGATCAATTTTTCCCTGGTTACAAAACGTTGTTCAAGCATCGGCGTCAAATGTCCTTCCATACGAACATGGTTTTTGCCCATCCACCATCGAAAAAATGCGAATGGAGTGTCGTGGAAATCGACAACGGCTGCAAGGCCTCCCGATGGCAGGTCGGACAACGCGCGGTCAAGCGCTTCTTCTGCTCCGGGATTAAACATCGTAAGGGCATAGGAAAAAAACACAACATCGGGCTGCTGGAGCCACGAATGCCTGTCGGGTTTGTATGCGCGTTCAAACAACAAAACCCTTCTCGAAAACCTTCGGGTGGCCCGCGTTGCGCGTTGTAGCATGTGGGGAGAAACATCCACCCCAATGAATTTGGACCGGGGCAAAAGCGCTGCCAAACGTTTCAGGTTGCTGCCGGTTCCGCAGCCCACTTCAAGCACGGTTTCGGGCTTGTGGGCTGCAATTTTGTGTAAAAGGGCATTGCGACCAAACAGGAAGCTCCACCGTGTTGCATCGTAAACAGTTGCATGCCAGCGGTAATACGCACGCATGGAATCCTGTTGATTACCGTTGTGGTAAACGGGGATTTCGGTCATTTTCATAAAGGCGGTTAAAGGACAGGAAAGAGGATTAACACAAAGC
>JBBSDH010000053.1:0-20695 GCA_038249605.1 Chitinophagales bacterium
TTTATCGCCGATGTGGACGTTCCCGCCCGCCGTAATGGTGGAATCAGTCACTACATTTTTACTATTGACCACCGAAACAGCGTGTTCCATTTCCGCCCGCAGGGCAGGAGCATCGGGTCGGGCGGAAGTCTCGGCGGTGCTGTCTTCGATGTCGCGCAGCAAATCCAGCAGGCCGGCGCGGATTTGGTTTTGGGTGAGGTTGGCCTCCTGACGGCTGACAGTGTCCTGGCGGATTTGCCGCCGGGTATCCTGAAAGCGGGCGGATTGGAGGATGATTTCGTCCAATTTTGGGCTGTTGTCGAACAGCAGTCGCAGTTGTTTGAGCGCGGCGGGTAGTTCGTCGTTGGCGATGAGATCGCGGATTTCGGAGAGGAAGGATGGTTTATTCATGTTGAAAGTTATGATGGTAAAGCTCAATCAGGCGGCAAATTTACTACGGCTAAGGTATTATGGGTGGCATTCAGTTTTTGCAAGTCGGGCGTAAACCTTTTGACTCCGCAAATGGCGAACGGTTGCACTCCCGACGTACCGACGTTTAGGAGGCATTTTCGGGAAGCGATTGTTGGGCGAAAATGTATTTATATTTTGTGACTAATCCATGCTTTTGCATTATAGGCAGCATAAAATTATTCTCAAATGATGTCGTATAATATCCTATGATTTCCAATCTGTCATTTTCATGCACAGGGATTTTTAAATCATCACCAGTATTCAGTATAACATTTGACATAATTTCAGAATCATTCAAAACTATACTCTTTATAACTGTTATCTCATGCTCTAACTCGGCTATAACCACAGATATAACATTTTTACCTATTAAAAAAGAGTGTGAATTTATATCGCCAGGATTGGTATTGAAAATTTCTCCTTTGTAAACTATTCGGTTGTCAACCATCTCATAAAATAAATGTGGACAACAATATCGCGAATGAAAATAGGTTTCTTCTTTAATAGATATTTTATTTTCTTTGACGATGTTAAACCATGTTTCTTTATGTTTTTTTAATTCTTGGGGTGAAAATCTAGTTCCTTTTGGGTGCTTAGCAAAATAATGTCCGGCATCTGAATGACAATCAAAGCAAAGTGGTATTGCATTTTCAAATGTATCCTGCCCGCCTTGTTCCTGTGGTAAAATATGGTGGATCTCCACCTTTACTCCTCTATATCGGTGGCAGGCACAACAATGCCTTGCCGATGCAACAAGTATTTCGCTTTGAATTTTTCTAGAAAATCCCATGCTGTAATAATTAATTGTTTCAGACAACTATGGTTTCTCGTCAATTCCCCCTATTAGGCCCAATTGCGTGAAAACCCACTTTGTCAACCCCCATGCGGCATCCACCAGTTGCGTAAAACCCGCCGGATGGTTCGGTTTTACGCAAATGCTGTTCTAGAAAAGGATGGAAAAAAATTTCGGTTCATCAGGCGATTGTTTAAGTATGCAATAATACTGTTTTGTTTCAAATTCCCCAATCATTCGGAGGACTTTTTATCTTGTCCCAGCCCTTGTGGGGAATCATAATATAGACCGGTAAAAGTTGTGTGTTTGTATTCCCGTCGTGCGCAATCGAATGATACGCATGTCGCAGACTGAGGTTTTATGGGTCTGTTTCATACGACGGGATAAATCCCGTCTGTCTGTTGTCGGACTGAAGCCCGCCCCCCAAGGCGAACGGACTTCCTCACAATAGTAGACAGTGAGATAAGGTTAAGCAGCCAATTTTAATGATTTTTCATAAAAGGCCTCCCATGGCGTGAAGCCGGTCAAAGTGCTGCGAACTGCTTTGCCTTACACGAAAAACCTTATGGCCGATCCTTTCCAACCGTAAAATCAAAGCTTTATCAAACCGTCCAAATACTTCATTAATCTGGACAATCCAAAATTCAATCTTCCCATAAAGCTTCCTCTTTCCATCCCTGCCACATCCCAAGTGCAAAAATATCCACCGTCGGATATTTGGCAAGAAGCCCCTTCAGTTTGGTAGAAAAATGATGTCCGGGACTTACAGCATCGAGTAGGTACTTCATACAACACAAATGCACGTAGATTTTGTGATGCTCCGACACTGGGGGCACCTTGATAAGCCACGGTGCCGGTGGCTTGCGTAGCAATTTAGGCCTCCCAGGAAGGTTCTTATTCCAAAGCCTGCCGTGATGCGCACAGATATTCCGGATTTGTGCAATGGATTGTAGCCAGCTTTGTAAGTACGTATGATTTACTGTGTTTAACTCGGCAGCAACCACATCTTTTGATTTTACCGATGGTTTCAAATTGGCGTATAGCTTGGAAAGCGTTGTGAAACTCACCACCTCTAAAGTTTTCCACGCCGGAGGGCGTTTTGTGTCGGCAGTATACTTTGCGTAATGCTCTTTGATGAAAGTATCTTTTGATTGGTTCAACTCCCGATCAATAGACGTAAGGCAGATTGCATGGTTACTAGCATTTTTAAACCATCCTGAGTCTTCGAACCACCATGGGTCAATTTCATGGGCAAGATGATAAATCAACTTGGTTCGAAGCGCAATTTCAATCCGCTCAATCACGTCGAACACAGGATGCGAAGTTCCCTGTCGAAATTATAAAGTGCAATGACATTTTCAAATCGAGTCCCGGGTTTGAAAACATGGATGGTCTTGTCTGCCTGCATTGGCCACCAATAGCCTGCCAGACGGTAATAGCTGATGTTTGAAAAATAATGCTCCGCTTCAGCAGTATCGACAAACTGCATTCCTCTATTTTGCAGGAGTTTTATTTGATCCTGAATGGTTGTCGCCGGTTTCTTGAATTCCATAAGCAAAAAAATACCCCCTCAAAATGCCATAACATTTAGAGAGGGTATCAGTTTTTTTTCTGGTGTCTTAAAAAAACAAGACTCGCCCTGGGACGCTGATCTCATACGGGAAGTGTGGCGAGTACTGTTGCTGCAAAGATAACAGATCTTTGGTCGCCTACAAGCAATTCTGAATGTTTAGCATTTTATTTAAATGTTCCCCATCACAACACCTCCGCCACCACAAAAATACTCCCGATCACCACGATCAAATCATCGGTCCCAGCGGCGCGTTTGGCGGCGGCAAGGGCGCTGCGCACGGAAACGTACGCCCGGCCTTTCAAACCGGCTTCTTTGGCCTGTTCGAGCAGGATGGTGGCATCCAATCCACGCGGTATGTTTGCCTTGGCAATGTAGTACGTCGCGTCGCGGGGAAATGCGGTAAGCGCCTTTTGGACGTCCTTGTCGTTTACAAAACCACAAACCACGTGCAGGTTTTGGTAACGCCCGGTTGTCATCCATTGGTTGATGGTGGAAAACGCCAGAGCGATGCCGGCTTCGTTGTGCGCCGAATCGCAGAGGATGTCGGGCTTGCGACCGATCCACTGCCAGCGGCCCATGAAACGGGTGTAAGCGCGCAGGTTGGCGAGACCGTCGGTGATGTTGGCATCGCTGATCGGCAGGATGGTTTTCAACCATTCGGCAGCTTGCAGCGTGGTGGCAATGTTGTGCTGCTGGTAAGGCCCGCCAGCATCCACAGCGAGGCGCTCGTAGTGTGTTTTGTTTTGAAAAAAAACGCGGTAAGCGCCTTCTTCGAGTGGTTCGACGTGGTAGTTGGTGTCGGCAAACACGATGTCGGAGACGGTTTCAGCGGCTTTTCGAAGGAATACAGGCGCCGATTCCGGATGCGTTTCGCCGATCACCACGGGCACGCCAGGTTTGATGATGCCAGCTTTTTCGCCGGCGATGAGGGGGAGGGTGTTGCCCAGCAAGTCCATGTGGTCGTAACTGATGTTGGTGATCACACTCAGCAGAGGCGTGATCACGTTGGTGCTGTCAAGCCGGCCGCCCAGTCCCGTTTCCACAATGGCCACATCCACTTTTTCTTTTGCAAAATGATCAAACGCCATGGCCACGCAGAGTTCGAAAAACGACGGTTGGATGTTTTCGATCACGTCGCGGGTTTTTTCCACAAAAGAAACCACCGTGCTGCGGGGAATGTACGCGCCGTTCAACTTGATGCGCTCGCGAAAATCCTTGTAGTGTGGACTCACGTACAAGCCCGTTTTTAACCCAGCGCTTTGGCAAATGGCGGCCAGCATGTGGCTCGTCGAACCTTTTCCGTTGGTGCCTGCGATGTGCACACTCAGGAAGTTGCGGTGCGGATTGCCGATGTGTTCGAGCAGGGCAAGGGTGTTGGTCAGGTCATTTTTGTAGGCCGCCGCGCCGATGCGTTGGTACATGGGCAGCCGCGAAAAGAGGTAGTCGAGCGTTTCTTGGTATGTCATTGGATAAAAAATGAAACTGGAAGGCAAAGGTGCGGAATTTTCGTTCTTTTACCTTGGGCAAGCGCTGTATAGTTTGCACATTTGCACACACGGCAACGCCAAATAATCAATATGAAGATCCTCCTCGTTCAAAACAGTAAACTTCCCGTTGTCACCTATGAAGAAGCAGAAAGGGTGATTTGGTGGCTGGGCAAAGCACTCGTACAACGAGGACATGAGGTGGTGCTGCTGGCCAAAAAAGGCTCGGTATGCCCTTTTGCCAAAACCTTGTTCATCGACGATAAAAAACCGCTCGAAGCTCAAATACCCGACGACATCGACCTCATCCATTTCCATTGCGAACCCAAATGGGGCGACATCACCAAACCTTTCCTGATCACCTGCTACGACAACCACACCGAACCACGCCATTTTGATCCCAATACGGTTTTTTTGTCGGACAGCCACGCCCGCGCACATGGCGCCAAAGTGTTTGTGTACCCGGGCATCGACTGGTCAGAGTACGGCACACCCATCCTCGAAAACAAACGTTTGTATTTTCACTTTCAGGGCAACGCAGAATGGCGGGTGAAAAACGTGCGCGGCGCCATCGACATCGCAAGTGAAGCCGGCGCACGCCTACACGTGATCGGAGGCAGTCGCGTGAATTTTAGGCAAGGCCTGCGCATCACGCTCAGTCCGAACGTACGTTTCCATGGCACGCTCAACCCCGAAGGCCGCAACATGTTGCTCAACAACTCGCGTGGCCTCATTTACCCCGTCGTGTGGCAGGAACCTTTCGGCATCGCCGCCATCGAAAGTTTGTATTTCGGGGCGCCAGTGTTCGGCACACCTTATGGCGCGCTCAACGAGTTGCTGGGCGCCTCGGCACTTGCCGAACGCCAACCAAGCCAAAGCAAAGGGCAAGTGGAAGCACTTTATGCCGAATTCGGCTGTCTCTCCCTGAAAAAATCGGAACTTGTGGAGGCCTTGCACCACGCCGGTGCATACAACCGGCAACGGTGCCATGAATACGCACACGATCGTTTTTCAGCCACACGTATGGCCAATGATTATTTGAAGCTGTATGAAAAAGTGTTGGATGGCAAACCGATCCACGATTTTGAACCAGTGTTGGAGGTGGGCTTGGTGGAAACGTTGCCCATTCAGTCTTAACCTGGATTTGAAGGACTCATCCCGAGGCACGAGGGATCTGGGATTTTAGGTCCCACGCTCCGCTGGGATGACAAAAAGGGATTTGGTTGATTGGATTGGATTTTGGGCCAGCGCTTCGATGGGGGCAAACGTCGTTTGTGTATAAGCCTTTGCTTGTTGAATTTTCAGAATAAAGCGCGTTTACGCTGCAATGCATCGCGCTTTTTTTAAAAATTTCAATAAACCCTTCTTCACCTTAATCAGGCTAAAATCTACAATACTATTCATCACCGCGTACCTTTGCAAACTTTTCATCTTTCCTTCTGTTTAAGCAACCGTCCGACCAACAGACTAACCGACCAACAGACCAACAGACTAACCGACCAACCGACTAATTATCATGACTCCCTGGCTTCTTTATGTTTTGGTAACGCTTGCCGCATACGTCGGTATGGAATTTATGGCCTGGTTCACGCACAAATACGTGATGCACGGCATTTTGTGGAACTGGCACGAAGATCACCACCAGCCCAAACACCACAAACACGGTTTTTTTGAAAAAAACGACCGCTTTTTCCTTGTTTTTGCCATTCCATCCGCTTTTAGTTACATGTTTGGCAGCATGACACCGCATTTTTGGGTGTTTTTCATCGGTGTGGGTATTTCGTTGTACGGACTCACGTATTTCCTCATCCACGACGTATACATCCACCGCCGTTTTTCCTGGTTCAAACAACTCGACAGCACGTATTCCCGTGCCATCCTGCGCGCACACGGCTCCCACCATGCCAAACAAGAAAAGGAAGAAGGGGAGTCTTTCGGACTGCTGGCTGTGCATCCGAAATTTTTCAAAAAACGATCGAGCTGGAAAAAAGAAGCCAAGATGGCTGAGACCCGGGAGGCCTGAAAAAACATGAGCCACCCCATTTACATGGAACGACTCACGTGAAGGTTTCTTTAGAGCTTAGGTTGTGGTTACATTCTGACAGTGGCTCAGCGTCAGCACTACTTTGGTTTGTTGGGTGGTTCCTAAGAATTATCACCACACAATGTTCCTTCTTATTGAACGGAAAAGTTCAATATTTCTGATAACTGTGCAGTAGGGCACTGTAAGTGTGCAATTCGTTGCCCGGCATCTTGGATTTTAATAAAACGGCCGCTCTTCTTTTTCTACTTCCAACGGCTTGGTTCTTTAAAACGCCTCCCAATCATCTCCCAACGCTTCTGCCGGGCTCCAGAGATGCTTTTCCAAATCCACCACTTTGTTGTTTTCCACTGCAACACCTTCGCTTGTAAGCAGTTCCTGCATGAGGGTAGGGGTTGGGAAATGGTTCCTTCCGCTGAGTTCGCCCAAGCGGTTCAAAACACGGTGCGCCGGCACGCCGCCGGCGTTGAAACTGTTGTTCAGGGCCCAGCCCACCATACGCGCCGAACCGAGAGCCAGAAAATCGGCGATGGCGCCGTAGGTACACACGTGGCCGCGCGGGATTTGCCGGGTGACGGCGTAAACCAGATCGTAATACGTGGGTGTTTTCATGACGGCATGCTTCGCGCGGCCAGCTCGGCGAAAGCTTCCCAACCGAGCACTTCCGGCCGTTGTTCGAAATACGGATCACTCATGAGTACTTCGGGTGGGAAAAACGGTTTCAGCGTGTTGCGCAACATTTTGCGACGCTGGTTGAAGGCCGTTTTGATCATGGTGCGGAAGCGATGCTCGTCGCATGGCAACACAAAACCGTCTTTTCTCCGCAGGCGGATCACGGCAGACATCACCTTCGGAGGTGGATTGAACGAACCGGGTTCTACGTTGAACAGGTGTTCACAGGTGTAAAAAGCCTGTAAAATGACACTCGTGATGCCGTAGGTTTTGCTTCCCGGAGGCGCAGTGACGCGGTCGGCCACTTCTTTTTGAAACATGCCCACCATTTCCGGGATTCGATGGCGGAGGTCCAGCATTTTGAAAAGGATTTGGGTAGAAATGTTGTACGGGAAGTTGCCGATGAGGCAAAATTGCCGGTCGCCAAAGAACCTTTCCGGCCGGAAATTGAGGATGTCCATGTCGAGTAGCCGGCCGTGCAAAATGGGGTAATGCTGTTCGAGGTAAGCCACCATGTCTTTGTCGGCTTCCACGGCCCAGGTTTCGTACGCGGTGTTGTTGAGCAGGTATTTGGTGAGCATGCCCATGCCCGGCCCGACCTCCAGAACCAGCCCTGTTTCTTCCGCGTGCAACAGACTTTCAGCAATGCGCTGGGCTATGCTTTCGTGTTTTAAAAAGTGTTGGCCGTACGATTTTTTGGCGTGCATGCAGCGTCAGGATGTGGCCTGCGCTTCGGCGCGTGCCATGTTCATGTACCAAAGGGTGAAAAACAGGTAAAAAGCCACCCCAATAGAGGTTTCGATGGTGTATTCCACCAAAAAAGACATAAAGATAACAACCTGGTGGGCTAAAAAGGGATAAAATCGCCGATACTCAGGAACCAGCAGCGGATACAAAAATACGATCATGCTTAAAGCAAGTCCGACGATGCCAGTGCCGGCAAGCAGGTAGATGAACTGATTGTGTGGCAGTTTGGGCGTTTCGACGTATTGCGGATATTCCTCCGCCAGCAATTTGTTGGTTTCCACGGGCAAATCACCAGCTCCCACGCCGAACAGTGGTGCGCGTTTCCACAGTTCCACACCGGTTTCCAGGGATACCCACCGTTCCGAATCGGAATAGTTTTGACCGGCATGGTTTCGGAACATGTGCCAGTCGTGTACCATGTAGTCCAAACGTTGGTTCAAACTTGGTATAAATTGTACCGCAGCCAAAAGCATGGACGAAAAGAGAATCAATGCGCCGAGGCCTACAAGCCATTGCTTCGAATTCCACATGTAACGCAGCAAAGTGAAAAACAAAACGGCATACAAAGCCGCCAATCCGCTGCGAACAGCCAGAAAATGCTGGAAAAAAAACAGAAACACCAAAGCGACGCCCAGCACATTGCGTTCCCACGTAAAATGCCACACATACCGTTTTATCCACAGCCATGCGCCTGCAACAATGCCTGTGCACAAAATAAGGCTGAACCGGATGTGCTGCCTTGGCACCGGAATGGGCCTGCCTTCGCGAATTCCTTGCATTATGGTGTCTTCATTCAAAAAATAATGGATGCCAATACCGATGCATACCAACACCAGCACCCAAACCAATACGTACAAGACCAGACGAAATTGGGCAAGGCTCAACAGCGGCAGGTTGACAAAAATAAAGGGCAACACCAAAAAAGGAAGACGTACCCTAACCCTCTCGAGCCAGTAACGCGTGTCGTCTGACCACAAACCGCTAACAAAGGGTACAAGCAGCAAAACAAGCATAAAAGCGTAGGCCCGCTGCTGAAACAAGCGCTGAAAGCCTCTTTGAAGGATAAAAAGCCATGCCATGGGCTTTTTGAGTGGTAAAGCGCCGTTTTCATTGCGGTACAACAATGCGCTGTACCACAATGCGGCAAGCAGCAATCCCCATATGCCAACCGACAAAAGGAAGGGAGATAGCATCATGCTGGCCACGATGAGCATGGCAAAAAAAACAGTCGATTGGGAACAAAGTCGAACCCAACGCAGTTCGATAGGGGTAAGTTGCTTCATGTCTGTGCGGCAAAGATACTTTGGTAAGTCACAATAAATGGTTAGACGTAGTCAAAACGACAACAAGACGTTAACACTGCGGAAAAAAAGGTGTCAGCGAACTTACCTACTTTTACAGCGTTTAATAGATACTTATGTTTTCTGAACGATTTTACCTGTTGTTTGCGCTGCTTGTACTCGGTGCCGGAGCATGCCGCCAGGATGCAGCACCCATGGCCGAATCACCCGGTTTTTTACGCGAACCAAAAGCAGAAACAACAGGTACAACCGACGCCTTGCCCTTGCCCCGAACTGGTGAAGGCAATTTTGAAAACCTCGTGGCAGATTTCGAAAGCAAAGATCGAGTCATCTGGCAAAAGCCCGACATGGTCATTGCGCTGCTCGGCGATCTGCACGGAAAAACCGTGGCCGACATCGGTGCTGGAAGTGGCTATTTTACGTTCCGGCTGGTGCCGAAAGCTGAAAAAGTGATCGGAATCGACATCGATCCGCGTTTCATTACCTTTATGGACAGTGTTAAGGTACGCCTGCCTAAACCCTACCAAAACCGCTTTGAAAGCCGTCTGGCGAAATACGATGATCCCATGCTTCAACCCGGTGAAGCCGATGCCGTGGTGATTGTCAATACCTACGGATACATCGAAAACCGCATTCAATACCTGCAAACACTACACACTGGCATGTCCAACAATGGACGATTGCTCATCATCGATTTTAAAAAGAACAACCTGCCCATCGGCCCCCCAGCCGAATTCAAAGTGGCCCAGAACCAGGTTGAAAGAGAACTTCGAAGTGCAGGCTTTACACCTGTCAGCATTGACAATGAAAGCCTGGATTACCAATACATCGTACTGGCAGAAAAAAAAGCTGCCATCGATACACCCAAACATTAACACTACACACCTGCTGCCTTTTCAAGCCATACTATGCGCGGTTCCTTAAAACTGTTTACCCTTTTTCGCATCCCGGTTCACCTGCACTGGAGTTTCGGACTCATCTTTGTCTATGCCCTGTACATTGCTTATGCCAACAATTTTGGCATGCTTGATACCGTGTGGCTGTTGGGCTTTTTCATCGCCCTTTTCAGCTGCGTTCTGCTCCATGAGTACGGACATGCCCTAACCGCACGTAAATATGGCATACATACGCAGGACATCATCCTCACGCCCATTGGTGGTATCGCCAGGCTTGAACGTATGCCCGAAAAACCCATTCAGGAATTCATTGTAGCCATCGCCGGTCCGCTCGTCAATGTGGTCATTGCCGGCCTGCTGCTCGTTTTGGCCTTTTTGTTGTTTCAAAATGAACGATGGGAACTGTTCAAGTGGTTCCTCAGCAACCAGCTCAACCTGTTCAGTGAAACGACCGCCGAAACGGAGTCGGTGATCGAAGATGCTGGCATCGATCCAACCGGATTGCTTTTTTACTTGCCTGTTCTCCTGGCCACCAACATCGCCCTGGTGGTTTTTAACCTCATTCCGGCGTTCCCTATGGACGGCGGACGCATCGTGCGTGCCCTCCTGGCCATGCGCATAGGAAGGGTAAAAGCCACACGCATAGCAGCATTTATCGGACAAGGTTTCGCCATCTTTTTTGTCCTGTTCGGCATGTACAATAACGCGTGGTCTCTTACGCTCATCGGCTTTTTTGTGTTTGTAACTGCACGCAGCGAAAATGCCATGGTCCAACTCGACGATGTGTTGCGGCGCTACAAAGCCGGAGACATCGTTCGTCCACAATTCACCCGCCTGCTCAGTACCGACTGGATGAAAACGCCCATCGGCTTGCTCGATCAGGGCCTCGAACGCCATTTTCTCGTGTTCGATATGGACGGTCGCCTCACAGGTTTTTTGGAAGAAAACGAAATCATAGGTGCCCGAAAGAAAAACGACCTGTCTGCAGAGGTTTCACGCTATGCACACAAAGACGTACAGGTTGTGCGCCCGGACGAATCGCTCCAATACGTGCATTACCTCGTGCGCCAGCAAGGCGACGGCATCATCGGCGTTGCCGACGAATCCGGCATCATCGGGGTCATTGATGAGGCTGGGCTTGCGTATTTTTTGAAAAGTCCAAAGTTGGGTTAGATCGAAGTTAGAAGTCCGAAAAAAATGCCCCGTTACTTGTAAAGCAAGCAATAGGGCATTTTTTTATTTAAATACCAAGCCGAACGCCGACTTCGGACTCAAAGAATGTTCCTCAGCACCACTTCTTTTTTGATTTTTTCCTTCTCTCTTTTCAATTTGATTTTTACGGTTTTGCCGACATCTTTTTGAAATGCTCGTTGAACGTTGGCGAGTCCGAGTACGCTTACGGGCCGGCCGTTGATGCTCATGATTTCATCGCCGCGTCGGATGCCTGCTTCTTCGGCAGGTGAATTGGGCAAAACGCTTTGCACAACAATATCGGTAAACCGCTGGCCTGAAGCGATGAGTGTGAGTCCGCTGCGGTCGTACACGTATTCCTGACGGTATTTTTTTGCGGGTTTGATCCATATCAGGGAATGGCGGTAATCCAACACCACCTGAAATCTGCTGAGCAGGACGTTTCCGATCAGCCCGTTGCGTTTGTTGAGGTATTCGTGGTCTTTTAGAGTATCGAGGGTTTGGAAATAGGTAATGATGTTGTTTTGGTTGTATTCACCGATTTGCAAACCGTTGATGCGACCAGTGAACCCCTGAAGGAAACCACCCAGACCCATACCGATGTTGGTGGAAAGGGCGTTTTCGGGTGGGTGGAGCATGGGGTGGGTATCGGAGAAAAGGAGCAGCGGCAATCCAGCACCCGTATCGATGAGCAATTTGACGGGGGCTACGGAATCGGGGGCTACGGAGAGGGTGGTATTCAGGTATATTTTGTTGCGGTAAATTTCAACAGGTACGGGTACGAACCCATCGCTTTTCCAGCGGGTATTGTCCTGAGTGTACAGGGTGATGATGCGCCGGTCGTAATTGATGCGGATGTAAAACTTGGAAAGCGAGGTTGCGGCGAGGATGCCCTGTATGGTTACCCCCGCATACTCTTCAAAACGAAAGTAATCTTCTTCCAAAACGAGGATGTCTTCCTGTGGCGCGGTCATTTTCATGGGCACATCAAAACGTACCTGGCGCACCAGATAGGCAATCAATTCGGTGGTTAGGTCGGTGCCAGCTACCTTGAATTGGTGCTGGTATTTGAGGCGCAGCAAGTCGCTCAGTTCGCGTTTGGTAAGGATGGTATGTTCTGCGCCGGTATCCAGGATGAATTTCAGCGGCAACATCTCATTGAATGTCAGGTTGAGGATGATGAAGTTGTTGGTATATTCAAAAGGAATATCCATTTGTTTGCGCCCTTCGGGCAAATAAAAACCGGCCTGCGCATGGCTTATGCCCATGCCTGCAAACACGGTCAAACAAACCAAAAAAGTGGTGTGTAAAATGCGAAGGTATTCGGCGGATAAACTTGCCATCATAGCATCGTTTGAGCCTCGAATTAACGACAAATTTACTTTGTTTGCAAACCCCTTTCTACCAATGCACGCCCCAAACCGTCGGCAACAACAGGTAAACAAAAGCAAGCAGCAACAAAACGGCCACCAAATCGAGCAGAAAACCTGCCCGCGCCATATCGCGGGTGCGCAAATAGCCCGAACCAAACACGATGGTATTGGGCGCTGTGGCCACCGGAAGTCCAAATCCGAAAGAAGCCGCCATGGCTGCACTGACCAGCAAGCCCATCGGATCGATGCCCACGCTGACCGCCAAAGCTGCCAAAACAGGCATCATCATCGAAGCAGTGGCGATGTTGGAGGCGATTTCGCTGAGCAATACCACCACCACCAAAACCGAGGCGATGATCAGCACCTGTGGCAAGGACTGCAGGCCCTCCATTTTGTGGCCCATCCAGGTTGCCAATCCGCTTTGGTCGAAACCTTTGGCCAGAGCCAGTCCACCACCAAAGAAAAGAATAACACCCCAAGGTATGCGAAGGGCTGTGGGCCAGTCGAGTAGCGGTGTTTGTTTGTCGCCGGCGGGGCATAGGAACAACACGATGGCGCCGCACACGGCCACCACAGTATCGTTGCTGTTGGGCACATGCTTGTACCAGATCAAGGATCCCGTTACCCAGGCTAAAATCACGGTGCCGAACACCCAGATCAGTCTTTTTTCAGGCAAACTCATGGCGCCCAATTGGCGCAGTTCCTCGCGCACCACGTCGCGTGTGGTTGTTTCGTGGGCTCCACGGCCATTTCCCGGAGGAAACATTTTTACCAGCATCAGCCAGCAAAGCATCAGCAATACCATGGCAAAAGGAAAGGCAAACATGAACCAGGTCCAGAATGACACCTGAAAGTCCATTTTTTGCTGCACAAACCCTATGAATATGGCATTGGTGGGCGTACCCATGATGGTGGCCAATCCGCCGATGGAGCAGGCATAAGCCACACCCAACATCAGTACCTTGGCAAAATTGCCTTTGCCTTCGTGGGCGCCTGTAGTGTCGGCCACGGCAATGGCTACGGGTGTCATCATCACCGCAGTAGCTGTGTTGGAAATCCACATCGAAATGAACGCAGTGGCCAGCATGAAACCCAAAACGGTATGGGAAGGTTTGTTGCCCATCAGGTACACCATATGCAACGCAATGCGGCGGTGCAACCCCCAGCGTTCAATGGTTTTACCGAAAAAAAAGCCGCTCAGGAAAAGGAAAATGATCTCGTTGCCAAACTCACCGGAAATGCTTTTTAAAGGCGCAACCCCGCAAAGCGGAAAAAGCACCAGGGGCAAAAGGGCCGTAACGGCTACGGGAACCACCTCGGTGATCCACCACAACGCCATCCAAGCTGTGATGCCTGCGGTGTATCGCGCAGGGTTGGTGAGCCCGCCCAAGCCTGGAAGCATGGCAAAAATAAGAAAAAACAAAGGGCCGGAAAACAGGGCGGTCAGGCGGCGAAAATCCATTTTTTAGCAGGCAGCAGGCAGCAGTTGGTGGTTAACGAATATTATTGTCCGAATGTAGGGAGTATCTTTTATACAATACGATTCGATATTTTTGTTTTTTTTGAAAAAAAGGGTCACCCACTTTCATGGATGACCCAATTATTTTTTTGCCTGCTGCCTGCTGCCTGCTGCTTAGCTGCTTAGCAATACGTTTCGTAGGCTATTTTCAAATTCTCGGCGATCACATCAGCCGAACGGCCTTCAATGTGGCGGCGTTCGAGGAAGTGTACCAGTTTGCCGTCTTTAAAAAGGGCGATGCTGGGCGAAGACGGAGGGAAGGGCAATAAAAATTCGCGGGCTTTGGCCGTGGCTTCAGCATCTACACCGGCAAAAACCGTGTAAAGTTTGTCGGGGCGTTTGCCGCCTTCCACCGACATTTTCGCTCCAGGACGGGCCATGGCGGCGGCACAGCCACACACACTGTTGACAACAAGCAGGGTAGTACCTTGCTGGTTTTCGAGGGCGGCGTCTACTTCGGAGGGTGAGGACAAGGACTCAAAACCAAATTCGGTGAGGTCCTCAGACATGGGTGTTACGAGTGCTATTGGGTACATGTTTTTTCTTGTTGATGTTGACCAAATGGGAGAACAAAGATACTATTTTTAAAACAACGCGCCGAACGCTTGGTTCGCGCATGCTTCTAAAAAGTAATTGGCATCTTTAGTGTTTCGGCGCCGCGTACTACCGTAACGGTTGTCGTGTCGCCTTTGTTGAAAGCTCCGAGAGCCTTCATGTAATCTTGCATCGACTTGACGGGCAGGTCGCCCAGTCCGGTGATCACATCGCCTTTTTTGACACCCGCGCCTGCTGCTGGTCTGCCGTCGGTCACACCGTCCACATGTACGCCTTCGCCGTCGAAAGCATAGTCGGGCATGATGCCCAAGGTCACCTTAAAGCTGGTGTTGTTGGTTTGGTTCGATTTGGTTTCCTGAAAGGTAAGTTTGGGTGTTTTGTCGAGCTGGGTAATGGCTTTGATGC
This sequence comes from Chitinophagales bacterium, assembly GCA_038249605.1. Taxonomy (GTDB): domain Bacteria; phylum Bacteroidota; class Bacteroidia; order Chitinophagales; family Saprospiraceae; genus M3007. Next base: position 15,001 of record JBBSDH010000053.1, read on the forward strand.
CAAGATTGAGCACTTCGATGATGCCTGCGTAGTTTACTTTGTCGGCATCGTCGGAAGGTTTGTGGTAGTCTTTGTGCTGGCCGGTGAAAAAGAAGAGGACCGGAATGTTTTTGAGGTAAAACGACGTATGGTCGCTGGGGCCGATGCCTGCGCTGTCGAGTTTCATTTTGAAATCGCCTTTCAGGTTATTGAAAATTGGCACAAAATCGGGTGCGGTACCGACGCCGCCGACCACGAGGCTTTTTTGTTCGTTGAGACGGCCGATCATGTCCATGTTGAGCATGAAGCTCACCGTGGAGAGGTCAATGGTGGGGTTTTCGGTGTATTTTTTCGAGCCGATGAGGCCCAGTTCTTCGGCCGAGAAGGCGAGGAAAAGGAAGTTGTGGTTTTCCTTTACGCCATTGTTGGCGAAATAACGCGCCATTTCGATCATACCTGCGGTACCGGAGGCATTGTCGTCGGCGCCGTTGTGGATTTGTCCTACGGAATTGGCTTCAAGCGATCCGCCCTGATCGCCGAGACCGAGGTGATCGAAGTGGGCGCCAATTACAATGGTGTAGGGTGCGCTATTGTCGAGGAAGCCTGCCACATTGCGACCGTACAGTTGCGGACTGGCGGCGTCCGTGCTGCCGTGTGGGTCGGAGCTTTTTTTGAAGCCGAACACATGGTAGTAGTCGCCATTATCGCCTTTGGGTTTGAGGCCGATTTTTTTAAATTCTTTGGCGATGCGTTTGGCTGCTTTGATTTCGTCGTCGGTGCCAGTGCCGCGGCCTTTGAGTTTGTCGTCGGCAAGGTATTCAACGTTTTTGCGAAGTTGTTTTTCGGAAATGGTTTGTTGGGCTTGCAGGTGTTGTGCTGCCAGAAAGGCCAGCAAAAGGAGGGTGCGGTAGGGCATGATTTTAAATAATTTTAACCGCAAAGAAACGAAATTTCAGCCAAAAAGTTCAGGGAGCGACTTCGGCGCGGGAAATGATGATTTCCGGATACCAGCAAAGTCGGTCGAGCATGGCGGGAGTGCCGGCGAAAATGTTGAGGTCCACCATTTTGCTGATGCCATGCACACAGCCTTTATTGGAGTATTGCCAAAAGTCCCAGGCGCGCCCGTTGGTAAGGTCGGGACGTTCGTCGGAATAGCGGGCAACCCAGAGCGGGTAGTTGTCGAAACGGCCGGCGAGGTATTTCTCGTAAAAATGTTGATTCGTGTAAATGATCGGCTTGATCTTGAGGTGTTGTTCCACCCGTTGCAGCCAGATGCGGGCTTCTTCGAGCATGATTTCGGGGGGCATGCCATCGGTCACTTCTATGTCGAGCACCGGAGCCATATCGCCGGGTTTGATTTCCACGGTTTGCAGGAAATGGCGGGCCTGATCTTCGCCACAGCCGTACGCACGGAAAAAGTGGTAAGCGCCCCGGCGGATGCCCAGACGGTGTAGTTCAGCCCAGTTGTGGCAAAAAAGTGTATCGGTAAAATTGCTGCCTTCGGTGGCCTTGACAAAAGCGAAGTGCAGGTCCTGCTGATCAAGCACATGTTCCCAGTCGATGGCTTTCTGGTAGTGCGACACATCCACACCATGCAGTTCAAGCAACGGCATCTCCACGACAGCCGGTTGCCGGTTGCCCCCCAATGGAATTGTTAACATCATCAGCACACAAAATAGGCGCATGAGACCGTACTGCGGTTGGCGTTGCAAGGCCCTGGGGCGCCTTTGCTCGGCGGTGGAAAGAAAATTGGGAGATCGGCTTGGTGGGCCAAAGATAAGCACACCCGACGAATTGTCCCAGCGAAAATTATGCCTGTTTTTTCACGCATCACGCAATTTGGCTAAAAACAGACAAAATACCATGAGTTGTGTATTTTTTTGAAGGGGTTGTACAACTTGAATTTGCCGGGCTGGAGGAGATGGCGCACCTAAGAGCTTGTTCGGGATTTTTGGGGCGTATTTTCTACAAAGATAGCACCCCTAAAGGAGGGGCAGCAGTCTTCCCCCTGACCATTGCTTTGTAAAACGCTAAGCGCAGTTACACACAACCGATAAAAGCAAGCCCCCTGCATGTACACAAGTGCCTTAGGCGCTTGTGTACATGCAAGAGGCTTGCTTTTATCGGTTTAAAACCCCTTACCTGTTCATCGATTCGAGGAATTCCTCGTTGGATGAAGAGTGTAGCATTTGCTTTTTCATGAACTCCATGGCTTCCTCCGGCTTCATGTCGGCCAGGTGGTTGCGCAGGATGAACATGCGTTGCAAAGTATCCTTGTCAAGCAGCAGCTCTTCTCGGCGTGTGCTCGATTTGGTGAGGTCTATGCTTGGGTAGTAGCGGCGGTTGGCCAAGTTGCGGTCGAGTTGCAATTCCATGTTGCCGGTACCCTTGAATTCTTCGAAAATTACCTGGTCCATTTTCGAACCAGTATCGATGAGCGCGGTAGCCAGGATGGTGAGCGAGCCGCCACCCTCGATGGCACGTGCTGCACCGAAGAATTTCTTGGGTTTTTGCAGTGCCGTTGCTTCAACACCACCCGAAAGTACTTTACCGGAAGCAGGTGCTACGGTATTGTAGGCGCGTGCCAAACGCGTGAGCGAATCGAGCAGGATCACCACGTGGTGACCACATTCCACCATACGTTTCGATTTCTCGAGGATGATGTTGGCGAGGCGCACGTGGTTTTCGGCAGGCTCATCGAAAGTGGATGAAACCACCTCAGCGCGAACACTGCGTTTCATATCGGTAACCTCCTCCGGACGTTCATCAACCAGCAGGATGATGACGTAGCACTCGGGGTGGTTTTTCGTAATGGCGTTGGCGATGTCCTTCAGCAGGAAAGTTTTACCTGTTTTTGGCTGGGCCACGATGAGTCCGCGTTGTCCTTTGCCAAGTGGCGTGAACAACTCGATGAGGCGGTTGCCAAAATCGCGGCCTGTGGCACTGGTAAGCAGGTTGAATTTCTGCGTAGGGAAGAGCGGCGTGAGGTAGTCGAACGGTACGCGGTCGCGCACGTCTTTGGGATCGAAGCCGTTGATTTTGCTTACCTTAAGCAGCGCGAAGTACTTTTCGCCTTCTTTGGGTGGGCGTATGGCGCCTTTTACAGTATCGCCTGTGCGCAAACCGAACAGTTTGACTTGTGAGGGCGACACATAGATGTCGTCGGGACTGGTCAGGTAATTGTAGTCGGCCGAGCGAAGGAAGCCATAACCGTCGGGCATCATTTCGAGGATGCCTTCGCCGTCGATGATGCCATCGAGTTCGACGTCGAATTTGTCTTTCGGCATCACAGGCATTACTTCGGGCTCGGGTTGTTGATCAGCATCCTGATCCCTGGGCATTTCTGCTCCAGGATTGCGAACGATGAGCATTTCTTCATCGTCTTCGAAGTTGTTGGCTGTATTGTTGGCCTCATCTTCGTATTGCTGCAGTTTGGTGGCATCCGGATCCACAAGATTGGGATTGCCGGGGCGGTTCAGCGGACGGTTACGATCAAGCTCACGCCGGTCGCGGTTTTGCGGTTGCTGCTGCTGTTGTCCCGGCCTATTGCGGTCAAAATCACGACGCTCGCGGTTTTGTGGTCTATTGCGGTCAAAATCGCGGCGTTGCTGGTCTTGCTCCTGGTTATCGCGGCGCGGTTGGTCCTGGTTGGGGTTGTCGCGGCGCGGTTGGTCTTGTTCTTGGTTGTCGCGGCGCGGCTGTTCCTGGTTGTCGCGGCGCGGCTGTTCCTGGTTGGGGTTGTCGCGGCGTTCGAATTCACGTCTTTGATCGGGCGTTGTGGGATTGTCACGTCTTTGATCGGGAGGTGTTGTGGGATTGTCGCGGCGTGGTTCGAAACCTCTTGCGGGCGGTTGGGTGCGTGGTCGGTCGGGATTGACGGGCGCCGGGCGGTTTTCCTGTTTGGACTGGGGCGCAACGGGCGTTTCTTTTTTCTCGGCCTGGGGCGCGGGAGCTTTTTTGGGTTGGGACTTTTGGGCGGACTTTACCGGTGTACGTGTGGGTTTGTTGGATTTATCCACATCTCCGAGGCCGTCTTTGCCGAGTCCGTCTTCGTACACGGGGCGGTTTTTGGCCAGAGAACCCGAAGCGGGTTCATCCACTACGGGTACGCGGCGGTCTTTGGCACTTTTTTCGGAAAGGGCTTGTTCATCAAGAATTTTGTAAACAAGATCCTGTTTGTTGAGTTTGTTGTAACCTTTAAGGCCCAGCTGGTGCGCAACCTCTTTAAGTTCGGTCACCAACATGTCGTTCAGCTGTAATATGTCGTACATAGCAGGTATAAAAGCGGTGTGTAATTAAATTTGGTAAAAGGTAGGAAAGCATGGCGCGGCCCGGTCGGGCAAGTACGCCGGAAGGAAGAAGAAGGTATGGAACAATTGTGGGTGTTCAAAAGAAATCTGAGATGGTGATTGGGTCGTCACAGCCGCATCGGGGCGGCAAAGAACAAATTTTAGAAGTAATGGTCTTTCTGGTTGAATAAAAAAAGCCGAAACCGCTGGTTTCAACTGTTTTTCCTTAAACTTGGTACCGTAAAGCAAAAATAAACGGAGGAAGGATGCGGGAAAAATTGCAGAAAATCGCTGCAGCGGGAAAACGCTCTTTCATAAATGATGACAGCAAAGATAAGCCTTTTTTGAAATTCAAGCTATCTTGCGCCACTTTTTTGCATCAGGCAAGGCTTTTTTACAAAACAACCTCATCAATAAGAACATAAACGACTTAACGTTCAGTTTTGTTGCGACAAAGCCCAAACGACAAACACCGAAACATGCTCCAGGTAAAAGTTATCCGCGACGAAAAACAGCGCATCCTCCAGGGTTTGCGCAAACGCAACTGGCAAGGCACCCAGCTCAAAGTCATCGATCAGATCCTTGCCCTCGACGATGATCGCCGCGCTACTCAAAAAGAACTCGACGACCTCCTGGCCGAACAAAACCGTATGGCCAAACAAATCGGCCAACTCATGGGCCAGGGTAAAAAAGCCGAAGCCGAAAACGCCAAAGCCGGTGTAGCCACCTTGAAAGAAAAATCGCGCGCAAGCGAAGATCAGCTCAACAACATCAAAAGCCGCCTCGACGATCTGCTCTACGCTGTGCCCAACATTCCGCACAAATCTGTCCCGAAAGGCAAAACTCCGGAAGAAAACAAGATTTTCCGTGCTTGGAAAGGCGACCTGCCCACGCTGCCTGAAGATGCCAAAGCCCACTGGGACCTGGCGAAAGACTACAACCTGTTCGACCTCGAACTGGGCGTAAAACTTACAGGCGCCGGGTTTCCCGTGTACCGCGGACAAGGGGCACGCCTGCAACGCGCACTCATACAGTTTTTTCTCGATGAAGCCGTCAAAGCCGGTTACGAAGAAATCGCTCCGCCCTACCTCGTCAACGAAGCCTCGGCTCGGGGCACCGGGCAACTGCCCGACAAAGAAGCCCAAATGTATGCCTGCGAGCGCGACAACCTCTACCTCATTCCAACCGCCGAGGTGCCCGTAACCAACATCATGCGCGATGAGATCGTGCCCGAAAAAAACCTGCCCATCAAAATGACCGCCTACACGCCCTGCTTCCGCCGCGAGGCCGGCGCCTGGGGCGCCCACGTGCGCGGCCTCAACCGGGTGCATCAGTTTGATAAGGTGGAGATCGTACAAATCGAACACCCCGACCGCTCGTACGAAACACTGCAAGGCATGCTCAAACACGTGATGGGCCTGATGAAA
>JBBSDH010000054.1:0-20534 GCA_038249605.1 Chitinophagales bacterium
AGGAAGGAGGCCGGGAAACACTGCTGCGCAAGAACTGCGTGCGTGTGGTACAGATCCCACAAACTACTGCGCAGTTTTGGGATAAAAAAAAACCGCGGCGCTCGTTTGCGCCGCGGCGGTTTCCCGTATATAATCTCATGAAAAGTTTCTGATCGGTGGTCGGCAATGACTTGCGTTGTTTCGTTCGTCATCATCGACAGTACAAATGTGCAGCAGGTTGTCTGGCGGATAAAGGACAAAAAACAGTGTTTGTTGATCATCTTTATCTACCATATTTAGGGTATTCGCTAATAATCTTTTTTTAAATAACTAATTTTCAGCATTTTACAAGATTGCAAAAAAAGCAGTCTGCATCTAATTTGTTGATAAAAAATTAAAATTTAGTTGTTAAAAAAGATTAAAAAAAATGTTCCAGCCTTTTTGGAGCGCATTTTATTCGTTCTATAAAAATGTTTTTGGGAAGTAAAGCGCAACAGAACACACATGATTCGGAGGAAAAGCGCCAAAGGTTGTATTTTCACGCACTAAAATCTGCAGAAGAACACTTTGAAACATTTTATCCCACATTTTATACAGGAAAACTACCGTCAGGGTCGGCTGCAAGGCCGTCTGGAGGCGTGTACCATGTTCATCGACCTCAGCGGCTTCACCAGACTAACGGAGAAGTTGATGCAAAAAGGTCCGAAAGGTGCTGAAGAACTTTCTTATGCACTCAACCACATTTTTCAACCTACCGTGGCGTTGGTTTATGCGCAAGGTGGCTTCATACCTTATTTTGCCGGCGATAGCTTTACCGCGATTTTTCCGGGTTCTTCGGCCAGCGAAATGACTAACGTTGCCCTGAATGTTTTGCAAACAGGCCAATCTACGCTCAGGCGTTTTATGGGCGATCTTGAAGAAGAGGACTCGGTACTGGCAGAAAACAACATTGGGATCAAAATTGGTTTGTCGGAAGGGGAGGTGGAATGGGGAATCGTAGGAGACCGTCGCAAATCGTATTACTTCCGGGGCGACCCAATCGAAGGTTGTGCTCAAGCCCAAACCCATGCCAACAGTTTGGAAATGGTGTGCGACGCCCGTTTTGCAAAACTCGCCGAACAAAATAAGGCAGAGGTCGTGCCGATTGATGGTGACTTCTACATACTCAGACCACAAGCCTGGAACCTCCCCGATTTGCCGCACAAACAGCCCGTATTGCCTTTGCCCGATCCCGAGCTGATGTCGCATTTTTTGCCGTCTGAGGTTTTTACCAATCCCGGCATCGGCGAATTCCGTACCGTGGTAAGTGTCTTTTTGTCGTTTGCTGGCGTAGAAAACCACAATTCCCTTAACCATTTGGCGACTTCTGTGCTCGACCAGAGCCTCAATTTTGGCGGCTATTTCAAGGAAATTGATTTCGGAGACAAGGGTGGGCTTATGTTTATCCTTTTTGGAGCGCCCATCTCGTTTGAAAACAACACCGAGCGTGCCCTTGAGTTTGTTTCGGCAGTACGGGACGACCTAATGCACCTTGAAGAAATGACCGGCGCCCGTTACCGCATCGGCATGGCGGCAGGTATGGCCTTTACTGGCGTGATCGGCAGCAGTGAACGGTGCCAGTATGCAGCGGTAGGAGCCCGCGTCAACCTCGGCGCCAGGCTTATGGCCAAAACCGCTTGGGGTGAAGTTTTGGCAGATGACAACGTGCAACGAAACCGAAATTTCAAATTTCAGTACCGCGGTGAAGACCATTACAAAGGATTTGAGCAGAACATTCCTGCCTATGTACTTACCGGCCGGAACCTCAGCGGTCGCGCGAGCTTCAGCGGCGAATACGTTGGCCGCGAAAGTGAGTTGCAAACACTGCTTCAGTTCGCCAACCCTTTGCGCGAAAGAAACTTTTCGGGCATAGCCTTTATATTTGGTGAAGCAGGCATTGGCAAAAGCCGCATCAGTTATGAATTCCGACGCAACCTGCGCGATACGATGGCTGTAAGCTGGTTCACCTGCCAGAGCGACCAAATCCTGCGAAAACCGTTCAATCCGTTCATCTACTTCCTCAAGAACTATTTCGAACAAAGTCCGGAAAATTCGGCCGAGCGCAACCGTGAACTTTTCGACAACAACTTTTTGGAGCTCATGTTCGACCTTACGGAAGCCAAACACCCGGAGGCCGACGCCGTGCGCAGGGAAATTGCGCGAACCCAAAGTGTCCTGGCAGCACAAATCGGCATCCATACTGCCAGCTCGTTGTGGTAACATCTCGATGCGCGTGGACGCTATCAGAATACCATGTCGGCCATGGCCAATCTTTTTGTGGCCGAATCCATCCTGCAACCCATCGTAATCGAATTGGAAGACGCACACTGGTACGACGACATGTCGAGAGAGTTTCTTACCCAATTTATACGTCGATCCGTAAACTACCCACTGCTTTTCCTCAGCACCAGCCGCTACGAAGATGATGGAAGCAAAAGCTATCTTTTCAAACCCAAAACACTCGAAGAGCTCAACATAACACATACTGAGCTGGATCTGAACTTCCTCAGTCCGGACGACCTCAAATCGTTCGCCGAAATTCGCCTCGGCGGCAAACTGCACCCCGATTTGTTCGAACTTTTGCAACGCATGACCCAGGGCAATCCCTTTTATGTGGAACAAATGGCCGACTATTTCCGGGAGGCCAACCTGCTGAAAACCAGCAGCGGACTGTTGCAGCTCAAAAATCAGGACATTCAGATCAGCGATTCGGTGAAACAGATCATGATGGCGCGTATCGACCGCCTGAGTGGACTAGTGAAGGAAACCGTAAAAGCTGCCGCCGTGATCGGCCGTGAATTTGAACTGCCCGTTCTTTCGGCCGTCATGGCGCGACAGGAAGAATTCCTCAGCAAAAACGGCGACCTCGACCTCGTTTTGCGCGAACAGGTACAAGCCGCAGAAAAATGGCAGATTTGGCACGCGATGAACGAGCTTCGTTACATCTTCCGCCACTCGTTGTTGCGCGAAGCCGCCTACGACATGCAGTTGCGTACACGCCTGCGTGAGCTGCACCAGCTCATCGCCGAGGCCATTGAAAAACTGTACCCAAACTCGGAAGAACGCTTCGTAGACCTTGCGTTTCATTACGAGCAAGCCGAGGCGCACAAAAAAACCAACAAATACCTCGAAAAGGCCGCACGCTACGCCCAACGCAACTTTCAAAACCGACAGGCGCTTAAGTTTTACGACAAGCTCATCAATAACCTCGGAGAAGGCAATAAAAAATACAAAAAACCCATCAAATTCCTGCTTCGCCGCGGCGCTGTGCACGAACTCATCGGACAATGGGAGGAAAGTGAACACGATTACCGCAGTGGGCTCGAACGCGCCAAAGCACTCAACGACTGGTACCTCATCGGGCGCAGCAACCGCCGACTGGGCCAACTGCTCATGTTGCGCGGCAAGTACACCGACGCCAAACGACACCTTGATGTGGCCGTAACCAGTTTCGAACTCGCCGGCGACCAGATCGGCATCGCCAAAACATACGGCAACCTAGGTACCTTCTTTTTCCGCCAGGGAAGCTACGAAGCCGCAAAAAGCTGGTTCGCCAAAGCCATTGAAATCAACCGCTCCATCCAGCGCGACGCAGAAAACGCCACCATCGTAGCCAACCTGGGCCTCATTTTTATGAACCAGGGCCACTACGATGAGGGCGTGCGTTGGCTTGAAGAACAACTCGATATTTCCGAGCACCACGAAGACAAACAGGGGCTCGCCAACCTTTACACCAATCTGGGCATCATTTACCTTGAGAAAGGAGCCCTCGACAGCTCCTTGCTTTGCCTCGAAAAAGGTCTGGGACTCTCCGAGGAACTTGGCAACAAATTGCTCATGACCATTTGTATCGGCTGCATCGGATCGGTGTGGGAGAAAAAAGGCGATTACAGCCGGGCCATGCAAAATTTCGAACGCGACCTCGATTTGTGCCGCGAACTGGGCGACAAACAAGGCACGGCCATCGCATGCGGTCTCATCGGCGACTTGCTTTCCGTGATCGGCGATTTCGATCGGGCCGTGGACTTTCTCGAGCAAAACCTTGCACTTTCCCGCGAGCTCAATTACAAAAAAGGTATTGCCAAAGCACTCAATACGCTCGGCGATACGTGGTACTACAAAGGTGATTTAGAACGCTCTAAAAACTACTACAACGAAGCCATTGAGTATGCTCGCGACATGGGCAACAAACTTGTGCTCGGTTATTCACTCATCGAAAAAGGCACTGTGCATGTGTACGCAGGCGAGCCCGCCGTTGCGCGCCAACTGCTCGAAGAAGGCCGCGACATCGCCCTGGCACTCGGCAATGCCGACCTCGCTTTTGGTGCCAACATCCTGCGCGCACAGGTGATCCTTTCCGAAAACAACCGCCCGGAAGCCTTGCGCCAATTGCATCAAATGATGGCCCTGGCCCGCACTGAACGCGAAGAGGCCGCCGTGCATTTCGAATTGCGCAAAGTAGCTGAAAACCCCGTGCCACACCACCTCAAAGCACTTACCCTTTACCGGAGTTTGTACGAACGTACACCGCAGTATTTGTACAAAGTGAGGATGAAGGAGTTGGAGAAAGAGGCGAAGTAGTATCCTTTTTTCGTAAAAATTATACTTCAAAAAATAGTATTAAAATATTGATTTTCAATAATTTACAAAAACATTAATTTAAAATAAATGTATCGACCGCTCTTGCGCCTTTAGTGCTTATAACGCAGTTTTGGGTAAAAAAGAACCATGCTTACCCAAACCGTACCCCTCGTACTCGGCGACCTCCTGCGGGGATTTCTCCAACTGCTTTACCCGCGTTTGTGTGTGGCCTGCGGCGCCGAATTGCCCGGACCGTCTTCATGTTTTTGTCTGCGTTGCCGCCTCAAACTTGAACCCACCACCTTGCACCTGCAACGCGAAAACGAATTCACCGACCGTTTCTGGGGACGCCTGCCCGTGGAAGCCGCCACAGCACTGTACCGTTTTCACAGGCTCAGCCCCGTACAACATGCACTCCACGGACTCAAATACCGCAACCGGCCCGACATCGGGGTGCTTCTGGGCCGCGAAATGGGTCAAAAGTTGCGCACCGCCGAAGGTTTTGCTGAGGCCGAAATCATCGTGCCCGTTCCCCTGCACCCGGCCAAAGAACGCATCCGCGGCTACAACCAAAGCGCTTGTTTCGCCCGGGGAATTGGTGAAGCAATGCTGAAACCCGTGGCAGTGCACGCTTTGCAACGCCGGCAAAACAACGGCTCACAAACACGGAAAAAACGCCTCGAAAGATTTTCTAACGTGGAAACCGTTTTTGCCGTGGCCAGCAATGCGCCGATAAAAGGCAAACACGTACTGCTCGTCGACGACGTGCTTACCACCGGCGCCACACTCGAAGCCTGTGCACAAATCCTGCTGAACGCCGGCGCTACCCGCGTGAGCATGGCCACCATCGCCATTGCCATGCAATGAAAAGGGTTTACCCACAAGGCATTCGGGATGTGATGGAACTCTCCCGGTTGCTCGATTTACTGTTGTACACCATCGAACATTCGCCGCTGCAAACCACCCTGAAAGCATTGAGTTACGATACCGCCATTCCAGAATCCATTTTCCACCGTTTGGCCGGTTTGCACCGTAAGACCAAACCCGACCAAGAAGTTACCCCGCAGGATTTTCACATCCTTTTTGCCAACATTCTTTTCCGATTTCCTACCATTCGCATCTTCCGAAACACCGATGGCAGCATTTATTTCAAACTTTAAACAATTGATGAGCAATTTTTTCAAACCAAATGGTTTTAAGGTTGTTACCTTTGTCTGGATTTCGTCTAAACTACCAAATTCTCGCTATGGATACTGCTGTTAAAAGCCCTGTGATGCTTTTCACCGAAAATACCCCCAACCCGGAGGCCCTGAAATACGTGACCAACCGATTGCTTTACCGCGGCATTGCCGAGTTCAAAGAAAAGGAGTTGGCCGCCGAATGGAGCCCGATGGCCAACAGCCTCATGGAACTGCCTTACGTAAGAAGTGTTTACTTCAACAACAACTACGTGACCATTACCAAGGAGATGAACTACGACTGGCTCGACATCATGCTCAAGCTCAAAGAGTTCGTCAAAGATTTCATCGAAAAAGGCGGCGAAGCCGTAAAAGAAGGTTTTACCGAATACATGGAATCGGTAACAACGGCCAACAATGCCGGCCAGTTCAGCGGTGAAGACGGCGACCTCGCCCGTAAAATCAAAGAACTCATCGATACCTATGTAAAACCGGCTGTAGAAGGCGACGGTGGCAACATCGAATTCAAAGCCTACGACAAAGGCCGGGTGTTCGTGACCATGCAAGGCTCATGCAGCGGCTGTCCTTCCTCCACGGTGACCCTTAAATCTGGTATCGAAGGCATGCTGAAACGTATGGTGCCTGAAGTGACAGAGGTTATTCAGGAGATGGCGTAGGCCTAGCTTTCAAGCCTTTTTTGCATGGTAGCATTACCTTTGTCCTCATGGAAAAAATCACCGAAAGCGCCTCGAAGTACCGCAACCTCGAAACCCTCAGCATCAACGATTTGCTTTTCGGAATCAACGCCGAAGACCAAACCGTGCCGCTCGCGGTTGAAAAAGCCATCCCACAAATCGAAGCACTCGTATCAGCCATCCTTCCGCGCATGCGCGAGGGTGGCCGATTGTTTTATATCGGCGCAGGTACCAGCGGAAGACTTGGCGTGGTTGATGCCTCCGAAATACCACCCACCTTTGGCGCCCCGCCCGATTGGGTGGTGGGCATCATCGCAGGCGGCGATGGTGCCATTCGCCATGCCGTGGAACACGCCGAAGACAGCGCCATACAAGCCTGGAACGACCTTCAAACCTGGAACATTGATGCGCGGGACGTCGTGATCGGTATCGCCGCGTCGGGCAGTACGCCATATGTGGTGCACGGACTTCGCACCTGCCGCGAACATGGCATCGCCACCGGCTGCATCACCTGTAATCCAGGCGCACCGGTTCTCGCAGAAGCCGACTACCCGGTGCTCGTGGTTACCGGTCCCGAATTTGTGACCGGAAGTACCCGCATGAAAGCAGGCACAGCCCAAAAACTTGTTTTGAATATGATTTCCACCGCCACCATGATACAGCTTGGGCGCGTGAAAGACAACCGTATGGTGGACATGCAGCTCACCAACGATAAACTCATCGAGCGCGGCGCTTTGATGGTAGCTGATGCTACGGGGCTGGCGCTTGACGAAGCGAGGTCACTACTGCTGGAATACAGAAGTGTTCGCAAAGCTGTAGACAGCCGCCTGGCCGTTGAATGACGAAATACGTCGTATTTCGTCATTCAATTTGCTGAGTGCCCAGACTTACTTATTCCGCATTCCGCATTCCGCATTCCGCATTCCCTAAGGCTGGCCTTCTTTCCCTTCCGCCAAATTTTCCTTGAAAAACTTTTCAATTTTTTCAAAAAGGTGAACCCGGTCAGGACCCATCACGTTGTGTGCGTGCTCGGGGTAAACGAAATAGTCGATCTGTTTGCCTTTTTTCACACATTCGCGGATGTAACGCAGGGTATGTTGCCAAAGCACCACATCGTCGGATGAGTCGTGGATGAGCAGCAGGCGTCCATCCAAGTTGTCTATGTAGTTGAAAAGGCTGCTTTTGTTGTAGCCGTCGGGGTTTTCCCGGGGCGTATCCATGTAGCGTTCGGTGTACATGATTTCGTACATTTTCCAATCCATTACCGCGCCGCCGGCCACGCCGCATTGGAACATTCCTTTGCTTTCGGGACGGGTCATCAGCGATGTGGCCATAAAACCGCCGTAGCTCCATCCATACACTCCGATGCGGTTGGCGTCGATGTAGTTCAGGCTTTTCAGGTAGTTCAGGCCGGCGATCTGGTCTTCAATTTCGACATCGCCACAGCGTCGGAAAATGGCACTTTCAAAAGCTTGTCCCCGGTTGCCCGATCCACGTCCGTCAACCACAAACACTACAAATCCTTCGTTGGCCATGCGATGCATCCACAACTCGCCGCCGCCGAGCCAGTTGTTGTTTACGAGTTGGGCGTGCGGACCGTTGTACACATACACCAGCGCGGGGTATTTTTTCCCTTCTTCCATGGTGGACGGCGCGATGATGCGTGCGTTGAGTAGAATTCCGGAAGGCGAGTTAACGGTTACCATGGTTGTTTTACCCACAGCGACGTCTTTCAGAGGGTTGGGCGCTACAAAAATTTTCTCCGGTTTGCCAGGCTTTTCCACATTGATCACATACACCTCGCGCGGGATTTCCACACCTGAGAAGACGTCGAGTACAAAGTCGCCCGATGTATTGAGCAAAGGCGTATGTATTCCGGCAAGTGAGGTGAGGCGTTTGCTTTCACCGGAGGCGATGTTGGTTCGGTAGATGAAGCGGTTGAGTCCCGTGGCATCGGCCACTTGAAAAACGCAGTGGGAGCCGTCGGCCGAAAAACCTGTGAAATTGGTCACCTGCAGTTTGTCGTTGGAAAGTTTGCGTTTGAAATTGCCATCCATGTCGTAGAGGTACAACTGGTTGAACCCGGAGCGTTCGCTTTGCCACACAAAAAGGTTGTCGTTTTTGGGGATGAACACGGCGGATTTTTCAGGTTCCGTCCAAGTTTCGCTGGTTTCTTCAAAAAGCGTTTTGATGTACGCGCCTGTTGTGGCGTCGTATTGTCTGAGCCACATGTGGTTTTGTCCGCGATTAACCACAGCGATGAGGATGGTTTTGTCGTCGGGCGCCCAGGCAATGTTGGTAAGGAATTGCTCGGCAGGCTCGCCGGTATTGAGGTACAGTTTTTGGCCGGTTTGCGTATCGTACACGCCTACGGTAACGTGGTGGCTTTGGGCGCCAGCGTAAGGGTAACGGATTTCGCGCACTTGCGCGGGCATGGAGTCGAGCACATAAATGGGATAGGGTGTGACCATGCTTTCGTCCATGCGGTAAAAAGCGAGGTATCGGCCGCTGTTGCTCCAAAACGTTCCTTTGGTTATGCCAAATTCGTCGCGGTGCACACTTTTTCCGTACACGATGCCGGGGCCTTCACTTTGGGCCACAAGGTTTTCCTTGCCGTCGATGTTGACCCAAAGACCTTCGTTTTTGGTATAGGCTGCTTTGAAAGTTTTGTCGTGGATGTCTATGTTTTCAGCACCGGTGGGCGTGCCATTTACACGGTTGATCTTATCGGGCAGTTCGAAGGTGTAAGTATCGTTGCCCTGACGGAACCAGCCTTTCCCGTCGCCGGTCCAGGTGAGGGCGGGCATTTTCTCCAGTTTGCTGCCGTTGAGCTTGTTGATGGCGGCGGTAAATTGTGGCAGCAATTTCAACGTGTCGGTGGTATTTTTTTTCGAAGAGGCATCCATGCGCACCAAATCCTGGCCTACCACATGGGTAAACTGGTACGTGTTGGGTATCCACTGCAGTGCGCGCAAGTTGGCTGGCGCCAGGGTGGTGCGGCCTTTCATGATGGCATCGGACATGGAAATCGGCGCCTGGGCGAAAAGAACAATGGGCAGAGCTGCTGTGAGCAGCAACAGGGTAAGTTTACGTACAGAACGCATGTTGAGCAGTTTGATTCGGAAAAAGCTCAAAAATACACGCTGTTGCCTATTGCGAGGTTGTTGTTTCGATGGAAGTAAGAGAAAAGAGCTTGAAAAGCTGTTAGCCGTTAGCAGATAGCCGTTAGCCGTTAGTAAAAAGATATCAGTGATAAGGCAACCATTGATCTCCCTTTTTTGCTGCCTGCTGCCCGCTGCCCGCTAACTACTATCTTTACCCGGCAAAAAAAAGAGGTAGTGCCACCACAGCACTACCTCAGCCCTAACCAAATAAAACCAAATTATTCTTTGTTGAACCTTTTGACAACGTTCAACGACACAAAGATAAGTTCCTTTGTGTAGGATATACAAGAACAAAGGCAATTTTTTTTTAAATATTTTTGCACAACAGCTTAAACAAAACAATCGTTGCCCTTTATTTTTGATGGGAAACAATAATTGTCTGATAATCCTTTATTCAGCATTTAAATTTCATAAATTGCCATACCAAACTTCACTCGATTTTACATTCTCCCTAAATCATAATTTTATTTGTTTGCATTCATGGACAACATCAATACTCAGGCTGCCAGAATAACCCGGATTGCTTCAATCCTTGTTGTGTTTTTTACACTTAGCTTTCAAGCCAATGCTCAAGCTCCGTCGGACAAGGCTGACGCCGACTTCATCCGCAACATTTATGCCTTTACCCTCACCGACAGCCGTGCTTACTCCTGGCTCGAACACCTTTCGCTGCGCGTTGGCCATCGTTTGAGCGGCAGTACCGGGGCCGATAAAGCCGTGACCTACACTCGGGCCATGCTTGATACGCTCGGTCTTGATTCGGTATGGCTGCAACCCGTGATGGTACCCCATTGGGAACGCGGCGATCCTGAAAACGTCCAAGTAGTTGGCTCCAAAGTCCTTGGAAATCAGCAATTGCCAGCATTGGCCCTCGGTGGCTCGGTACCAACCCCTGCCGGTGGCATTGGTGCAGATGTAGTGGAGGTTACTTCGTGGGAGGAGCTCGACGGGCTGGGCGAACGAAACGTTCGCGGCAAAATTGTCTTTTTCAACCGACCCATGGACCCCACGCGCATCCGCACTTTTGAAGCCTATGGAGGTGCGGTAGACCAGCGTGTATACGGCGCAGCGCGTGCAGCCAAATTGGGCGCCGTGGCAGTGCTCGTGCGCTCAATGGGTTTGCGTGCCGACGACTTCCCGCATACCGGTACGCTCCGCTACGACTCTACGGTTGCCCTCATTCCAGCCGCAGCCATCAGTACCAACGCGGCGGAGCAGCTCAGCCGTGCCCTTCGCGAAGAAGGCAGGGTACGCGTTTCCATGCAACTCAACTGTCGCACGTTGCCCGATGTGTTGTCGTACAACGTGATCGGCGAAATCCGCGGTTCCGAAAAACCGGATGAGTTTATCGTTATCGGTGGCCACCTCGATTCGTGGGATGTGGGCCACGGCGCGCACGACGACGGCGCCGGCTGCACTCAAAGCATGGATGTGCTCCGCACGTTCAAACGTATGGGTTACAAACCCCGCCATACCGTGCGTTGCGTATTGTTTATGAACGAAGAAAATGGTTTGCGTGGCGGTTTGCAATACGCCGCCGAAGCCGAACGCAAAGGCGAATACCACCTTTGCGCCATTGAAAGCGATGCAGGCGGGTTCACACCACGAGGTTTTTCCTTTGATGCCGAAGAAAGCCGGATAAAAGGATTTTACGAACGTATCGAAGGTTTTCAGGAGTTGTTTGATCCGTATGGAATCAAACTCGCCCGCGGTGGCTCGGGCGCCGACATCAGTCCGCTCAAAAGCCAAAAGGGTTTGCTGAGCGGATACATACCCGACTCACAGCGCTACTTCGACGTACACCACACCGCCGCCGACACCTTCGACACCGTGAACAAAAGGGAGCTCGAACTCGGCGCCGCAAGTATGGCAGCATTGGTGTATTTGATTGATAAATACGCCGTGGGGAAATAGGCGAAAATGATTTTTGAAATAATGGTTTTATCCCAACATTACCCTCAATACTTCCTCCACCGAATCGGCTCTTACCGCATCGTAGGTCGCCTCCTCCGTTTTAAAAATCTTGCCTTCACGCGCCAGTACCATCAGTTTTTCGCGTTCACCACCGCCGTAGTGGCTGAATGCCCTACGCAATAAGGGTAGTTGTTCTGTAAAACGCTCTTCCGTTAAAGAACCCAGCCATCCATCGATGATGTGCCACAGTTCGGGGTGGTGCAACAAAAGCAGTCCGCTGCCAAATAAAAACCCTTCGAGCCATTGTGCTGCTGCCGACGGCGATTGTGCGCGTGCCAAATGGTAGTTCATGCCGGTAGCCGTTTGCTCGGCCGTTTTGGATTGCCGGTCGAAACTCAATCGGGCCGCCAGTCCCGCCAGCAAAGGCGCCGTACCGTCGTTTTCCGCCAAAACGCGGAGGGTGTCGGCCCATTGGCGGTCGAAGGCGGCATGGTTAAGGATGCCGAGTGCCCTGTTGGCGGCAAGGATCTGTTTGAGCACTTCGGCGGCAGCGCTTTCGTCGATGCCACGGCAGGCGATGGGAAGGTGCAAACAAAATCGGGGCACAATACCGTCCAACACCTGTGCCACAGCCTTGGTGTCGAGGGCGCGGGCGCTGCCGTAGCGCAAAATTTCCGCCAGGGGAAGCAAGGTGTCGGCAAGGTAAAGGGCGTCGTTGGACGCGGCGCTCAGCGACTGCAGGAAACCGAGCAGGTCATCGAACACGTCGGGCAAATCGGCCTTCAATGCCTGTCCCAGCAAGGTGCTCAACACAGGTAAGCCGGGGGCCTCTGAAGCCTGGTGGCGGATGAAATAGCGCGCTGCTTCCTCCACCGTGTTGCCCCACACCCCAGCTTCGATGAGGATGATTTCGTAATCGGGCAACCAGCGGAGTTCCCATAGTTCGTGGAAACGGCCTTGTTTGCCTTCGCTGCTTGCAGCATCGGGTTCGCCCCATGGCACACCGATGATAAGCAGGCGGTGCAAAAAGCGGCTTTTGCGCAGGTGTGCAGCTTCGCGCAGGTCGAGTGCCAGGACTTTTTTCACACTGCTCCGTTCCAGTCTGCACCGTTTTACCTCGGCTTCAAAATCGGATTTGATGGGGGCAGAAGGCACCGATTCCGGCACAGCACCAAGCACTTCTCCGAACACCAGTTCGCGTTCGATGAGTTTCAACAAACTCTCGCTGCCGGCGCCCATGACACTCACTGCAGATTCACACAAATCGTCGAGCCCGGGTTGTTCGGTGCCCCGCAAGCTGGCCAATGTTTCACTCAGGCGCACGGCTTCTATGACGTGGGCGGATGCTACCTCTACACCGCGGGTTCGTAAGGCGCGTGCAGCCAGCGACAGCCACACCGCGTGTGGATTTTCAGGGTATTGCCACAAAACGCGGTACCAGGCTGGCGCCAAAACACCGGCTCCATAGCCGCTTTGGCGCGCAAGCCGTTCGAAAGTCCAGGGTGTCCAGGTGCTTTGTGTTTTTACTTTTTTCAAACCCTTCAACAATGCGGCATCGGTTGCTGCTTTGATGTGTGGCGTATCGGCCAAAACAGGTGCGTGCCAGGCGCCGCATACCACGGCAACCGTGCCTGAAGTAGCTTTTTGCGCAGCCCTGATTTGTTGCCGCATCCAGGCTTCCCGCAAAAGGGTTTCCCTGCTTTCTGGTGCGTTTTTGTTGCCACGAAGGGCGGCCATAAGTTCAAGCACCGTACCAAAGGTATCGCCACTGTGCAATGTGTTTCTTTCAAAAGCACTTTCCCACCAACGTTCCGGATCCTCGTAACCTGCCATCGCAGCGATTTGAGTAAACGGATCATCGCGTTGCCCCGCCCGCTCCACCATATCCCCGTCGCGTAGCGCAAAAACATGGCTCATGGGCAAATCCATAAAACGTACCGGAATACCGCGCTCCAACGCAAATATGACCGCAACCCATTCGGGTGAAAATTCGGCAAAGGGGAAAAACGACGCCTGCTTCAGGTTGGCGGGGTTGTACACCAACAAAGCCACCGGAGGCGCCATGTCCGCATGCGGCGCAAATGAAATCAAGTCATCAGCATCGGGCGGACCCTCGACGAGCAGCACATCGGGCGGCGCTGCCTCAAGGGCGCGGCGGAGGCTGGCGGCGGAGCCAGGACCGTGGTGTCGGATACCGTAAACAAAAAGCAATGACGGTAGAATTTAATGGATGAATAGCGATGTACGATTTTTGGCATTTGAATGTAGAGATTATCCATTCAACGCCTCCTAAAAGGCGAGCTCTCCTGATGCAATCTAACAAGCGTACCACAATAAAACAAACTCAGGTACAAAGACACCGATGCGAGCACGAGCAACCAGTCGGTCCAGTTTTGCAAAATCAAAAAATCGTACACGCCGTGCAGAAGTAAGGCAACAACAAAACCCCTGAACAATAATTTTGAACGTTTGGCGGGTCTGAATTTGGCAAGACCCACGTAATAACCCTGAACAATGGCAAATGCCAGGTGGGCTGGTACAGCGGTGAACGCACGCAAAACCATGGTTTGCCAATCGTAGCGGTCGGCATACAGTATGTTTTCAAATGTAGCGAAACCCATGGCGATGAGCACAGCGTACACAATGCCATCAAGCGGCTCATTGAAAAATTTTCCCGGATACGCTCCAGCCACCAAAACAAGGTATTTTATACCTTCTTCCACCAGCGCTACACCAATGAACGCCAGGAAAAGAACCTCAAACACATGGCTGTAGGGCGCCGGAGCCACCATGCTGAAAAGCCAGCGTTCGGCATTGATGGCAGGTATCGTGGCTGCTCCACCCAAGGCAAAACAAAGCGCAAGCGCCCACCAAGGTTCGTGCTCGTATTTGTCGATGCGGAAAATCAGGTAACTGATCAACAGACCAGGGACTATGGCCAGCAACAAAAGCAAGTAGTAGCTCATTTTTTGTGGACAGGCGCCATTTGGGTGCACAGCTCATGAAAATGCAACAAGGCAGCAGCCACTCTACCAGGTTGTTCAAGCAAGCCCATGTGCCCGCAATCTTCAATCCACTGCACATCACTCACCGCTGGTTTGGCCAGCAACGGCAACAAATCGCCGGGCGGGGTGATGGTATCCAATGCACCCAAAACAAATTGCACCGGAACGGCGAGTTCTGTCAACAAGGCGCTGTGATCATCCCTATCGATCATGCCTTGCAACGCCTGGGCAATGCCTTCGGCGCTTTGGCGACGTGCCTGGTCGAGTTGTTTTTGAACCACTTCCGGGTGCTGTTCCCGGAAGGATTCGGGAAAAAGCCCGGGCACCAGTTGACTTACATACGCGTCCTTTTTCCCACTTTGTAAAAGTTCTATGCCGCGGCGGCGGTTGGCTTTCCGCTCTTCGCTGTCGGCAAAGGGTTGAGAGTGCACGAAACTTAGTCCGGCCAAACGCTCGGGGTACTGGGCTGCAAAAGCAAGTGTTGTGTAGCCGCCCATGGAATGGCCTGCAACCGCCGCAACGTTAACATTGAGTTCGTTGAGCACCGCACAAAGCACGTCGGCGTATACGTTCATACCCGAGGTACGCGGGACTTCGGAAGCGCCGAAGCCGGGTAGGTCCAACACAATTGTTGTCCGTTGTGCAAGGTCATTCGGATTCTTCTTCATTTCCTGCAACACAGGCGCCCATACCTCGGCGTTTTCACAAAAGCCATGAAGCAGCACCAGCGGGATTGAACCTGGAGTGGGAGCGGGCCCGTGAACGTACCAATGCACGCGGTGGCCGTTGACAACTAGTGTTTTTTCCATGATTTTAAGTCAATGCTGCAATTAGTTTCGCGGCCCTACGAGCTTGTTCGGGATTTTGAATTTGGGCTACAAGCGGCAAATTCTATTTCAATTTGCGTTAAAATTTTCGCCATGGACACCCGGCTAGATCCCCCCTTCATCAGGATCGAGAACTACAAATTTGCCTTAATTGAAACAAAATTTGCTCACTTTCGCCACGAACCAAAATCCCGAACAACCTCTAGGGTGCAAATCTGCTAAAAAAGCGTGTCAGTTTGTCAGGCTTTTGTCGATTTTTACCCCAACGAAAACAACATACGCTTTGCAACTACAGCTATTCAAAGATATTGAGCAGGCTTTTAGCCCCGACTTGCCCCAGGACTTGGGGAACATGGACGATCACCTCGACTTCATAGTTCCCAAAGTTATTCCTTTTGGCGAGGATCTTGCCGAAGAAAAATTCTGGGTAGGCAAAAGGTGGCTCGAAGTACGCGACGACGAGGGGTTTCACGAGTCGATCCTGCACCTTTTCAACGAGGGCGGCGAGTACATGTTGTCGCTAGATGGCAACATTGTACGCGGCACCTGGAAAAAACTGGGGCAGTACAACACGCTTATATTGGAGCTAAGCGGACGAAGCGAATTATTCGATCTGCGTTTTTTGAGCGCCGATTTCATGGTACTTACCAAACACGGCGACCAGGCCCGCAAGGGCTTGCGTCGGTATTTTTGCCTCGCCCACGAACCTTCACTAAAAAGTGGCGGCCGTGAGCTCGACTGGCGCCACGTGATGGAAAAAATGTTCAACATCTGGCGCGGAAACAGCCTCAGTCTTTGGGCATGGCTTCTGTTCATCATCCTGCTGGTGCTCGTTGTTTATCTTTCATTCAGTTAAAACACCGGCTCCTGTTACCAAGGGCCGCCCAAGTGAATTGCATGCAGACTCTCGATTGGTTCGTACTTGTTGGTACCCTCACTTTTGTGGTTTCTTATGGCATCTGGCGCAGTCGCAACCTGCAAACCAGCGAAAACTTTCTCGCAGGTAAACGTGATTTGCCCTGGTGGACCATTGGACTGAGCATCATGGCTACCCAGGCCAGCGCCATTACATTTCTCAGCACGCCCGGACAGGGCTTTTCTGACGGCATGCAGTTTGTGCAGTTTTACCTGGGGATGCCCATAGCCATGATTTTTCTGGTGGTGTTTATTTTGCCCATCTATTACAACCTGCGCGTAACCACAGCCTACGAATTTCTCGAACAACGCTTCGATTTGCGCATGCGCACCCTCACAGCCCTGTTGTTTCTTGTACAAAGGGGCATCGCTGCGGCCATCAGCATTTATGCTCCAAGCATCATCCTGTGTGCCGTCTTCGGCTGGAACCTGGCCCTCACCAACTTCCTCATGGCCATTTTTGTGGTCATCTACACTACTTCAGGTGGCAGCTCAGCGGTAAGCCGTACCCAAGAACTGCAAATGACCATCATGATGGGTGGATTGTTGATGGCGTTTGGTTTGGTGCTTTACAAATTGCCTGAAGGTATTGGTATGACCGAAGCCTGGAACCTTGCAGGCGTAACTGGAAAAACACAGGTGCTCGATTGGAGTTTCGACTTGCACGACCGGTACAATGTATGGTCGGGCATCCTCGGAGCCACGTTTTTGTTCCTGTCCTATTTCGGCACCGACCAGAGTCAGGTAGGCCGTTATTTGTCGGGAAAATCGCTTCGGGAAAGTCGTTTGGGCCTTTTGTTAAACGGCTTCATCAAAATTCCCATGCAATTTCTGGTTTTGTCGGTAGGGGTGATGGTTTATGTCTTTTTCCAATTCAACCCGTCGCCGCTGTATTACAACCAGGCCAACAGGGCCAAAGTGGTGGGCACCCCTCAGGAAGCTCCTTTTCAACGCCTTGAAGCAAGCAACGATAGTCTTTTTCTGGCAAAACAAAGCACGCTCAGGGACTACCTCTCCGCTCGTCAAACCGGCGACGAAGCTTTGCAGGAAAAGGCCGGGACAACCTTGTTAAGTATCGACAAGGAACGTTCGGACCTGCATACCGAGGCCGTAAAACTGGTGAAACAAACCATTACCGGAGGCGATGCCAAGGACAAGGATTATGTGTTCATCCATTTCATCCTCAACCACATCCCTTCCGGACTGATCGGGCTCATGCTTGCCATGATCTTTTGTGCCTCTTGGAGTACCACAGCTTCGGAGCTTAGCGCCCTGACCGCCACCACGGTTTCCGACATATACCGGAGGTCCTTAGCGCCGGGCCGAGACG
Organism: Chitinophagales bacterium; assembly: GCA_038249605.1. Taxonomy (GTDB): domain Bacteria; phylum Bacteroidota; class Bacteroidia; order Chitinophagales; family Saprospiraceae; genus M3007. The sequence continues at coordinate 17,628 of JBBSDH010000054.1, forward strand.
ATACGCACTATTTTAGGGCTTCCCGCATTACCACCGTTTTATGGGGCGTTTTCATCATGGTATTTGCTACTTATGCCGACCTGTTCGACAACCTCATTCAGGCCGTGAATATGATAGGATCCATTTTTTACGGCACCATTTTAGGTATATTTTTCACCGCTTTTTTCTTAAAAAAAGTTAAAGGAAATGCGGTGTTTTATGCTGCCATCGTCACCGAAGCGATCATCATGTACATGTTTTTTGTTGTGGATAAAGATGCGTACCTCTGGTACAATCCGCTTGGATGCGGCCTCGTCATGGGTATTTCCTGGCTGCTGCAAAAGTTGTATTTCGACAAACGTTAAACCTGTCTTAATACAAACGCTGTATGGCCATATTGTGAAATAAAGGTTTAAATTGCGGTGTATATTCCTTTGAGTTATCTTTTTATTTGCGATTCAAGTTCACCACAAAACCTTAATCCATGCTTATTCTCACCTTTTTAGTAATCATCCTACTCGTCTGTGGCAATGTTCTTTTTGGACAAGAAAAAAAGCATCGCCCAATTTTGTAACAGCCAAAGTGCTGAATACCGGAACCAGTTAAACATGAGTCATCCCAAATTTTTTGGGGTGACTCATGTGTTTTAGCACAAAAAAAGCCGCTGGCGTTGCTTACGCATGCCAACGGCCAATAAACCCCAAAAAACCAAATGAAAACTGCACAAATAAACGCAAAAGTTATAAAATGGTTGCGTTTTTTGTTTCACAGATTAATTGTTCACGCAAAATATTCAAAAATTATTCCTCCGGAAGCTCAAATTCAGCCCAAAGCGGGTAGTGATCGGAGATCATCCAGGAAATTTGTTGCTTGGAAAGTCCCTGGTCCAGAAAAACTTTGTCGATGAAATCAAAATTGCCGCCTTTTTGAAAAGTCATGGATAATCGGGGAATGTCATTTTCCCCATCAAACCACGTAATGTGGTCGTAATATTTGGTTTCATCAAAAATGGAACGCGAGTGGCCCAATAACCCTTCCGGAATGTGTAGACCTTCTGCTACGAATGTTTTTTCCAACAAATCTCCGCGTTTATCAATGTTGAAATCGCCAAGAGCTATGAAATTTTGTTCGTAAGAATTAACCCGTTTGGCCCAGTCGGCCAGCCATTTTGCGATGGCACGCAACTCAGGTATGCGGTCTTTTGATTTGTTTCCATACAAAATATGCAGGGTAACAAGCACAAATGTGGTGTTCATGGTACGAAATCCGACGGCATAGGGCGTTCGGGCAAATTGTTTGCTGAGCGCATCTTCCGATACGTTGAGCACATCGTCGGGCACCACAAGTTCGCAGGCCAATCCGGATAGTTGAACACGGCGCGTATCAAAAAGATAGGCCATGCGTTCGCCGTTGCCTGCATCGCCGCGGTTTACATCGGTCAGAATCAGCGACCAGTCGCGGCCAAGTATTTCCATCAGGTCGCGCAGACCCCGAATGTTGTCTTTCACTTCCTGCAAAGCGATCACATCAAAATGGCGTATGATTTCAGCGATGGAACGCACCGAGTGCAAGTCGCGCCGAGGAGAATCACCCTCCTCACTGGTCCATTTGCGGGTAATGTTGCCAAAAGCGCGGATGTTCCAGGTAGCGATGAGCAGGTTTTGCCCAAGCCTTTTGGGCGGCACGGTTTCACGTACTGAAGCCCTAAGGGCTAGCAATTCCTGCTGGATGTGAGCAGGAGGGATGTCCGTAATAAGCGTCATGTTTTCAAAATGTTGTTTTAAGGTAAAGTAAAGGTAAATAAAAGTCATCTACTGCTCATGGTCTTAACGAGGTGTTAAACCACACGGTTCAATTAAACGCCTGCTGCTTTGAACCGTCTTTTGTTTCTGAAAACCCTCATACAATGACGAAGCAACGCACTTGGGAAATTCGGTGACTTGCTGCGCAGCGTTTTCAAATCGGCCGCCATGCTCGCTTTCCTCAACAACCAGCAAAATAAAAAGCAACATCCCAACGAAAACTTCACCCGTGAAGTAATGGAACTCTTCACGCTCGGACGGGGCAATTACACCGAAACCGATGTGACCGAAGCTGCCCGATCCTTTACTGGTTGGAGCTTCAGACTCAACGGCGAATTTGTTTTTCGTGAACGCGATCACGATACAGGCCCAATAACCATCCTCGGACAAACAGGCCATTTCACCGGCGACGACGTGCTCGACATCTTGCTCCAACAACCTCAAACAGCCCGCTTCATCAGTGATAAAATTGCGCGTTTTTTTTGTGGAGACCAGGCCTTGCACCCCAATGTGCACAAAGAACTCGCGCGGCGGTTTTTCGACAGTGGTTACGACATAGGCGACTTGCTGGATGCCATTGATTTTATCAAAACCGCCTCTTTGGCTACCACTTCACTCTGGTTGCCACGATTTTTGCATGCCTTCCAACAACCTGGTGTGTTGAAAAACAACGGAAAAATACTTGTCGTACTGAAGCTCAGCGGCGGCAACGACGGGCTCAACACCTTCATGCCTGTACGCAACGACGTGTATTACAGAGAGCGGCCACGGCTGGCCATCGAACGCGAAAAAACACTTGCGCTCACCAGCGAAGCAGGTCTGCACCCTGCCCTGGAAGCCATGAAAAAACTGTACGACAACGGCCACCTCGGCGTGTTGCACAACGTGGGTTATCCCAATCCCGATAGGTCGCATTTTCGGAGTATGGACATCTGGCACAGCGGCAGCAGCGCTACGGATTATGTACAAACCGGTTGGCTGGGTCGTTACCTCAATGCACGTTGCAGCGGCTCGGATACACCACAGCATCCTGCGGCCATGGCGCTGGAAATTGATGACACCCTCAGTCTGGCGTTAAAGGCGAACAGATGAAAGGTCTTGCCCTTCAGGACCCGAAACGCCTGTA
>JBBSDH010000055.1:0-20324 GCA_038249605.1 Chitinophagales bacterium
ACATGGTTCGCCCAGAAAAAATTCGGGATGACGCATGTTACTTGATGGTTGATTTTTGAAGTTGATTTACGAATTTTTGAATTTTATGGAACATAAAAATATGCTCTCGGTTCGCAACCTCAGCCAGCAGTACCGCACCGCCGGAGGTGAAATGCTGGGCGTGTTGCACGACATTGATTTCGACATACCAGCGGGCGATACGTTTGCCATCGTGGGGCCTTCGGGTTCGGGCAAAACCACATTGCTGGGTTTGTGCGCCGGCCTCGACCGCGCCAGCAGCGGCTCGGTGGAACTCAATGGCATCAGGCTCGACGATCTTTCCGAAGACAAACGCGCAGAGGTGCGCAACCTTTACGTCGGGTTTGTTTTTCAAAATTTCCAGCTCATTCCAACCCTGACGGCGCTTGAAAATGTGATGGTGCCGCTGGAACTTCGCAACGAAAAACATGCCGAAGTGCATGCGCGCGAATGGCTGGAAAAAGTGGGTCTATCCGAACGCCTGCACCACTACCCGACACAACTTTCGGGCGGCGAACAGCAGCGCGTGTGCATCGCCCGAGCGTTTTCCAACCAGCCCAAAATCCTGTTTGCCGACGAGCCTACGGGCAACCTCGACTACGACAATGCCTCGGGCATCGTAGACCTTATTTTTGAACTCAACCGCAGTGCAGGTACCACCCTGGTACTGGTAACCCACGACCCTGAGCTTGCCCGCCGCACACGCCGCACCTTGCGACTGAAAGGCGGTCGGGTGGAAAATTGGGAAGAAAGAGCCGCCCTGTCTTGAAACGCGAGTTTCTGATCAACCTCATTTTACTGGTTTTGATCAACCTTTTGATCAAACCTTTTTTCATTTTTGGCATCGATCTGGCGGTACAAAACCGCACGGGCTCCGATTACGGTCTGTATTTTGCCCTGTTCAACGTTACGTTCCTTTTTCAGATCATCGGCGATTTCGGGGTGCAAAATTTCAACAACCGGCATGTGAGCCAGCATCCGCAGTTGTTGGGCAAATATTTCCCCAACCTGCTCGCACTGAAGTTGCTGCTGAGTTTTGCCTACCTCGTTGTTTCCCTGTTTTTTGCCTGGTTTTTGATGGGTTACGAAGGTCGGGCATTGCCACTCCTGTTCATTTTGCTGTGCAACCAGGCGTTGGTGCAACTGTTGCTTTTTTTGCGCTCCAACATTTCGGGCATGGGGCATTACCGGTTGGACAGTTTTTTGTCGGCCCTCGACAAACTTTTGATGATCGTTACCTGCGGCCTGTTGTTGTGGGTTATAGCTCCGTCCGGAAATTTAAAAATTGAACATTTTGCGCTTGCGCAAACAGCGGCGCTTGCACTGGCGGTTTTGGTGGTGTTCGTTTTGTTGCGTCGGTTGCATCCCGTGCCGCTCAAACCATCGTGGGTTGGCAACTGGCGTTCGGGCCGCGCTTCCATGCTTTTGCTTTTGCGCGAAAGCATCCCCTACGCCCTTGTTTTGTTGCTCATGACCGCCTACACACGCCTCGATGCGGTGTTGCTGGAGCGTTTGTTGCCCGACGGCGCTGCGCATGCCGACGTGTATGCAGGCGCGTACCGTTTGTTGGATGCGGCAAACATGTTCGGCTTTTTGTTTGCCACATTGTTGTTGCCCATGTTTGCGCGTATGTTGCGGCAGGACCGGAGTGGCACCTCGGTGCGGCCGTTGGTTTCGCTTGGTTTCAAACTCATTTGGGCGGGCAGCATCACTTTGGCTTCGGCGGTTTTTTTGGCGCGACAGGATTTGGTGGAGCTCATGATGCCCTTGCGGGCGAGCGCTTACCGTTGGGATACCCTGGGCATTTTGATCTGGACTTTTGTGCCGGTCAGCGTCACCTATATTTTCAGTACCCTGCTCACCGCTTCGGGCCGATTGATGGCTATGAACCGCTTTTTTGCGCTGGGTTTGGTGCTGGGCGTGACGCTCAACCTCACCCTGATTCCACTTTGGCAGGCTGTGGGCAGCGCCTGGGCTACGCTGGTTACCCAATCGTTCATTGCGGCGGCGATGGTTTTTTTGTGTTTCCGGTTTTTTCCTTTGAAACCCAGTTGGAAAGGACTTTTGCAGGTTGCCGCTTTCGCAGTTTTGGTGCCGGCGGCGCAAATGCTGATCTACAGTGGGTTGGATGTGGCCTGGTACTGGCGGTTTGTGCTGGCTTTGTTTTGCGGACTGGCGGGACTGCTGGTGTTGCGGCTGGTGGATTGGCGGGGGGTGAAGGCGTTGACGCCTGACCATGCTAAAAGCCCGATGACTTAGAGCTTGTTCGGGATTTTAGATTCGGGCTACAAGCGGCAAATTTTATTTCAATTTGCGTTAAAATTTTCGCCGTAGACATCTGGCTACGTTTACAAATTTTGCCTTAATTGAAGTGAAATTTGATCACTTTCGCCACGAACTAAAATCCCGAACAAGCTCTTAGCCATTTTGGCCTTATCTTGTGCCACAATTCAAAACAAACGGGATATCTTCTTTTTTGCCTTCGGCAAAAGGCATATTTAATCCTGCATATTTAAACCGCACAAAAAAAGTGAAATGAAAAAAATCCTCCCACTTCTGCTGCTACTGGGTGCAGCAAGTTTCAGCTTTGCCCAAAACGCAAAAAAAAATCCACCCCCCAAAGGCCTTCCTTACGATGAATCGGTGACCCGTTTGCGCCGTTCGGAGCCCATCGCAGTCCCACCAGCCGATCAATCCTTTGGGTTCCAGTCTGCCCAGCCGCGCACTTTGTCCGCCTTTGCGCCCGTAAAACTGAACGGCCCCGATGTACAAATTACACGCGACCGCAAATCCGGTTTGCCCATAGCTTTTGTAGGCAAAACGCCTGCTTCCGGCACGGCAAACGATGCGCGCAGCAACGAAGTGATCGCCCTCGATTACCTCGCCAGTCTGCAACCCGACGGCATCGCACAACCTACCACCGAATTTGTGGTAAAATCGGTTCAAACCGACGAAACCGGCGGCACACACGTGCGCATGATGCAGCTTTACCAGGGCATCCCGGTTTACGGTGCAGAAGTGATCGCACACCGCAAGCGCGGTTCGTTCGACATGCTCAACGGCCGCTATTACCCCACGCCACAACTTAGCGCCATCACCCCGAACATCAGCGGCGCACAGGCCACGGACGCCGCCAAACAACATTTCGGAATCGATAAAGTAAAAACCAACTGGACTGGTCAGGAGCTCTCCTGGATCGGCGGCGGCGCCCCCCTAAGCGCAAGCTTGCAGGTGTACCACCACAAGCGCAACACCAAAGACGAACGTCTCGTGTGGGTAGTTGAAGGCCATTTCAACCTGTTGAAACGCGCCGTGTATTTTGTGGACGCCCTGAGCGGCGAAGTGATGCATTCGTTCGACCACACGTGTCGCATCGACGGCGGTCGCCATGAAGGCCATAAGGGCGAAGCTGCCCACGATACCGATCTCCAATCCGAAGCCGCGCCGCTCGTAGTGGGTCCGGTTACAGGTACCGGCCAGGATTTGCTCAATGTCAACCGCTCTTTCGGCGCATGGCAGGAAGGCAGCACGTATTACATGGAAGACGCCAGCAAGCCGATGTTCAACGGCGGACAATCGACCATGCCCGGCGATCCTGTTGGTGCCATCCTCACGCTCGACGCTTTCAACACGTCGCCCGAGGTGCAGCAAAGCTTCGATTACGACTTGGTTAAATCCAATTCGACCGCTTTCAACAACAAAACGTCGGTTAGCGCCCATTGGAACAGCATCAAAAGTTACGACTATTTTAAAAACACCTTCAACCGCAACGGCATCGACAACGTGGGTGGAAACATCATTTCGTTCATCAACGTATCGGAATCCAACGGCACTTCCATGGAAAACGCTTTTTGGAACGGCGCTGCCATGTGGTACGGCAACGGCGGATCTACGTTCCGTCCGCTCGCACGCGGCCTCGACATAGGTGGCCACGAAATGACCCACGGCGTGATTGAAAAAACCGCCAACCTCGAATACCAGGATGAAAGCGGCGCCATGAACGAATCCTTTGCAGATATTTTCGGCGCCATGATCGACCGCGACGACTGGAAGATCGGTGAAGATGTGATGCAGCCCGGCGCAAGCCCAAACAACGCGCTTCGCGACTTGCAGGACCCACACAACGGTGACGTACAAGGCGGATCGTGGTGGCAGCCCAAATTTGTAAGTGAGCAATTTACCGGCAGCGCCGACAACGGCGGCGTGCACATCAACAGCGGTATCGTGAACTATGCCTACTACCTGTTTGCTACCAATGCAGCCGTAGGCAAAGACAAAGCAGAACAGGTCTTTTACCGAGCGCTGGATCAGTACCTCGTGAAATCGAGCCAGTTCGTGGATCTGCGCATCGCCGTGATCCAGGCCTGCAACGACCTGTACGGAAGCAGCGTGGCTACCGCAGCAGCAACCGCCTTCACCACGGTGGGCATTCTTGGCGACGATCCGGGAGGCAACTACCAGGGCGACCTCGCCACCAACCCCGGCGACGACTACATTCTTTGCGTAAGCGATGACTTTTCCACCATTTCCTTGGCACTGGCCAACGGACAGGTGTTGGGCGACATTTATACCGACGGCGTACAAAGCCGTCCGAGCATCTCCGACAACGGCAGCCAGTTCGTATTTGTAAATGCTGAAGGGCACATCATCGGTGTCGATATGGTATATACACCCACCGAGATCATCCCGACGGTGAATCCGCCCATCAGCGATCAACCTGTTTGGCGCAACGCAGCCATTTCCAAAGACGGTCGATACCTGGCCGCACTCACGGATTTTGCCGAACCGCGCATTTATGTGATCGACCTTGCCAGCCCGACACAGGAACAGGAAACCTTTTTCATCACCAACCCGACCTACTCAGAGGATGGCACTGTAACTGGTGAGGTAGCCTACGCCGATGTATTGGAATTCGATTATTCCGGCGATTACATCGTGTATGATGCGTACAATGAACTCAACAGCACACAAGGTTTCGACCTGAGTTATTGGGACATCGGCTTTTTGCAGTTCCGAGAAAACGGGAGTTTCGTGAATGGTGGCGATCCGTTCATCAGCAAACTGTTCAGCGGCCTGCCCGACAACACCAGCGTCGCCAACCCGGCCTTTGCCAAAAACTCGCCCTACGTATTGGCCTTTGATTTTTACGATGAGTACTCCAACGAGTACGATATGTATGGTGTCAATATTGAAACCGGCGATTACAACATCATCAAAAACAACATCGGCGATTTCGGATGGCCGCAGTACAACCGTTTGGACAATGCCATCATTTACCATGCACAACCCGGCACTGCATACAACATCTACCGTCAGGGAGTCAATGCCGATAAAATTTCGGGTTCTGGCAACGCCAGCACCTTGATCCAAGGATACATTTGGGGTGTTTGGTACGGCGATGGCAACCGCAACCTGCAGGTGGGTACCGGAGCAGTAGTTTCCAGCCTGAGCGAGCTTCGCGTTTCGCCCAACCCTGCGACCGACCAGGTACGCCTGAGCTTCAATGCCGAACGTACCGGCGCCGTACAAATCAGTGTGGTGAATCTTCTGGGTTCGATGGTCCAAACCCGCCAAACCGACATGCAGACGGGCGAAAACAACTTCGACCTGAACCTGCAATCACTACCCGCCGGCACCTACATCGTTCGCCTACTCAGTGGTAGCGATGTGGCAGCCATTAAGGTGGTGAAGAAGTAACTTAGCAGGCAGCAGGCAGGGCTATCCAGCCTACGGCCTCGGGAGGTCAAAATAATTTGAGAACTCCTTGAAAAAAAATACCCAATTGTTTGTTATTCAAACGATTGGGTATTTTTTTTGCCTGCTGCCTACTTCCTTCCCCACAATTCCACGGCGGCTTTGCTTCCGGCGGATCCTTTTTTGTCGTAGGTAATTTCCACCTTTCTGAGGGTACGGCCACCGGTGGGTAAATTGAAGATGTTGCTTTCCTGGCCCATGGCGATTTCCTTGCCGATGTTGAACTCCTGCGTTTGTCCGTCGGCGTAAGTCACGATGAGTTTGTTTACTTTCAACGGGCTGCGTTTGATTTTGATTTTCAGCGATTGGTACGAGCCGGTAGCTTTGCTGATTCCGATCACGTCTTTTTCAAGGGTATAGTTTAGGTTTTTGGTGCCGATCAATGTCCATTGTTGACCAAGTAAGGCGGTACATTGGGAGAATACCAGGATGGACAGAATGGCGAGTGTGGCAAGGATTTGGGTAACAAGTCGTTGGTGCATGTTTCGTTTGTTTTGAGGATAAAAGATCAGCGCCTTTCAGCGCGTTCCCAAAGTACGGATTGTTTATTTCGTACCCAGCGGAAAAAACCGGCGAGTGCGGCATAATGCATTGTACAAAAGTAATAGGGAATAAACAAGGCTTTACATTTGATTTGCTTTTTTTCCAACATCCAACCTGCAAGTGCTGCGAGGTAAAACACGGTTTGTAAAACAAAAAAGAAAAGCCATCCGTCACCGTGTTTCCAAGCCAGCCAAAGGTTGCTGCCATAAAGCAAGGGCAGAGCAAGCGGCGCCAGCGTCCAGCGCAATACCCTGTGTGAAATGTATTGGAAACTAAGTACGCCGAAGTGGAAAATGTTAAGCAGGGGCAACAAGCGCGACATGGCTTGCCAGCCCCCGGCCGCTATGCGAATTTTTCTTTTCAGTTCCTCCGAAACCGAGGCGGAAGCGGTTTCAAGAGCGAAAGCTTGTGGTTCGTAAGCTACACGCCACCCCTTTTGCGCGATGCGCATGGTCAGAAAAAAATCTTCGATGATGGTGTCTGAAGGTACAGCTTCAAAGGTTTCCCGGCGAAAAGCCAACAACTCGCCTGCGGCCCCAACAACGGACCACAGTTCGGCGTCCATACGTTTCAAGGCACTTTCGTAACGCCAGTACAGGCCCTCACCTGCGGCGGCGGCGTCGTCGCTGCCGGAAACAACAATGCGTTTTTCTCCGGCCACGGCCCCAACGGCAGGATCGGCAAACGCCCCTGCGAGCAGGCGTAGTGCCTCGTGGTTGAGGTGGGTATTGGCATCAGTGCTCACCACGATGGGATTTGAAGAGGCGTCCATAGCACGTTGGATGGCTGCTGCTTTGCCCTGTCTTTCAGACTGATGCAGGTGGGTATACCGTATGCCTGCTGGCGGAACAAAAGCTCCGGCAACCAAATTGGTGCCATCGTAGGAGCCATCGGTAACCACCACCAAATGCAGTAAGGCATGTGGATAATCGAGTGAAAAAGTATTGGCGAGTTTGGATTCGATGGTAGAAGCTTCGTTGAATGCGCAAACGATGACGTCGAGACGGGGAAGCTGGACGAAATCGGGGATCGGAGCACGAGGACGACGAAACCAAAGCACCATTGCAAGCAGCAGTCCATATCCGACAAAACTGTAAAACAACACTGCAAGGGAAATCCAGAAAATGAATTTGGGCAAAAGTTCAGACATTATGTTTGGTTTTCATCATCCCGGGTTTTCAGTTTTTTTAAAGCAAGTAAGCTCTGTGAATGTACAGTTTGTTGAGAATACGGTGTGATTATGCAGGATTGCGGACAAAAACCTAAAATTAATGAAAAAGTTATGGTTTCGATTTAACGTTTTTTATGTTAAAATATTAAAGCTTTATTGACTGATTGTTAATAGATTAGGAAAAACAGAGGTATTACATTTTTATGATATCGAAAATATGATCAATTTAGAACATTTGATATATTAACATACGGACCTTAACTTTGTTGTAAGGTTGCAACAGTAACAACTCGCGCACAAACATCTGACACACCCACCGCCCCCAGCGGATTAATCCGGGCAACAGGTCTGCTGCAACCATATTAAGCGCCTGCCAGTTGGTCAGGCAAGATAGACACATATACGCACGATTTTTAATCAAAGGTGTTACCGAACGAATAGGTGCCTTGCTCGGTAGAACACCCTTTTCATTTTTTTTGATTTACAACCCTTTTCCCTTTGGGCTTTTACCCATTGGGAATTCCCCTGCAATGCTGCATCTGTAGCATGGTATTTAATCGTTTGCGCTACCCAAAATAAAAATCGATAATGAAAAAAAACATCCTCATTGTGAAGCGCAATGCAAACATGCGCCGTTTGCTTGCCGCCTTTTTATCCGAAGATTTCCATGTTTCTGTAGCCCAAGGCAGCCTAGAGGCCATGGCCGTACTGAAATATGGATTGCTTCCGGAGGCCATCGTGGCCGAATCCCGCGCTACTTTTTTAAATGGCAATCACCTGCTGGAAATGTTGCGTTGCAGCGGCATTTACCACGACATACCCGTGCTTATCCTGTGCGACGACAATAAATCTCCCAATGAATTTGAGCATTTTCACAACTTGGGAGCAGCCGTCTGTATGACCAAACCCTTTAATCCTTTAATCCTTCGGCAGCACCTGCTGCATCTTGTTCCGTCGATGGCGTCAGAATCTACCTTCTGATTTTCAAAAGAACCTTACAAGAAAACAAACAAACACGCTTCATAATTACCATGCAAACAGAACTTTACTCATCTACAGCCCTTCTCGATTCCAGAGAAATGCTCTTTGTTGGTTTTGAAAACGATTTCAATGCCAACATCAGCAATTTTCCTTACCACGAAGAACAGTACCATTTTGAGCACATCAACCAGGCAGCACAGGCAGTGCAATGGCTTGAACAATGCATCCATCAAGCCAATTACCAGCCACCTTTTGCTGTGTTTTTTGAACTCGGATGGCTGAAACTTCATGGCTTTGATTTGCCCAAAAAACTGAGCGAACATCCACACCTTCGCCATGTTCCCATGATCGCCCTGGCCAACAGGCACGAAACCCTGCCGAAAAAGACGTTGCTGGAAAATGGCCTGGACGATTGCTACACAGCGCCCGTCAACTGGGAAAAGCTGGAGTCGCGGCTCAAATTTTTAAACCGCTACAAAACACAACTGCTTGGTTTTGGCACCAAACTCGACCTCACAGACGAACGGGTGCAAATTCCTGTTTACAAACGTTTTTTCGATGTTGCGGCCGCTTTGGTGGGTATTTTGCTTACAGCCCCCTTGTGGCTTCTGGTCGCATTGGCCATTAAAATCGAGTCCCGCGGACCCGTGTTTTACTTCTCACGCCGGGTTGGCACGTGTTATAAGGTGTTTGATTTCATCAAGTTCAGGTCGATGCATTGCGATGCAGAAAACCAATTGGATGAATACAGACACCTGAACAACTACGAGCAAAGTAGTGTGTTTTTAAAATTGCATTCCGATCCACGCGTCACACGTGTCGGCCGATTTCTTCGCAGGTACAGCATCGATGAACTCCCGCAACTGTTCAACGTCATTCGCGGCGACATGTCGCTCGTGGGCAACCGTCCACTGCCTCTGTATGAAGCCGAACAACTCACCACCGACCAATGGTGCGCACGTTTCCTGGCACCAGCCGGATTAACCGGTTTGTGGCAGGTTGCCAAAAGCAAACGCACCGACATTTCTTCCGACGAACGCATCATGCTGGATGTGGAATACGCCGGAATGTTTTCGATTCAAAAGGATATGGGCATCATATTCAATACTTTTAGAGCCTTAAAACAGCAGGAAAATGTCTGACACACCCTTGGTGTCGGTCATCACCGTAAACTTCGGACAGGGCAGCCACACAGCTGCCCTGCTCGAAAGTATTCGAAAGCTGAACGACAGCCGGCTGGAAGTATTGGTGGTAGACAATGGCAGTCACCCCAACCCCGTTCCGGCTCTGGAGGCGCGTTTCCCTGAGGTGCGCTTTTTGCGCAGTCCTTCCAATCTCGGATTCGCCGGAGGAAATAACCTGGCCTTGCAGGAAGCCGGTGGCGACTACCTTTTTTTCGTAAACAACGACACCGAAATTGCACCAGGGTGCATCGACAATCTGCTGCAACTGGCACACCTACACCCCAATTTGGGCATCGCAAGTCCATTGATTTGCTTTTATCCGGATGTGGACAGACGGGTGCGCGTTCAATACGGCGGCATGACCCGCCTCCACCCACTCACTGGCCGCAACCGAACCATTGGTCGCGGCGATCTTGCCCTAAACTGGAAAAATACCCAGCCCCATACGACTGCTTACGCCCACGGAGCAGCCATGTTTGTGCCCCGAGCGGTAATGGAATCGGTGGGAGCGATGCGCGAAGATTATTTTTTGTACTACGAAGAGCTCGACTGGAGTGAGCGTATGCGCACGGCCGGTTACGAAATATGGCTGCAACCACAGGCGAGGATTTACCACAAGGAAAGCGCGACCATGCAATCATTTAACGCATTGAAAACGTATTTTTTGCACCGAAACAGGGTGTTGTTCATGCGACGTTTTCAAAAAGCGCCGGCACTGTGGATGTTTTACCTGCATGTGTTGTTTTTGGCTGCGCCAAAAATGGTGCTGACGTCGGTTTTTCGGGGCGACTTGTCGGGGCTCAAAGCTTTTTGGTGCGCCATGACATGGCATTTGGGCGCAAAGAGCAATACCTTTGAAAAAACATTTGATCAACGTGTTGAAAATCAGCGGACTGTTGTTTTTGTTTGAAGGTGTGGCGGCTCTGCTTGCCCTGCAATTGTTGTATCCGCTGTTGTCAAACGTTTTGGCCCTACTGTTCGGCAAGGAAAAACCTGCGCCCAAACCAACACCCGACCCCACCATTGATTTTGCCTGCATCATCACCGCTTACCGCAATGCAACCATAGCAGGTCCGCTGGTGCAGTCGCTGCTCAATCAAAACCACAAACGTTTGCACATTTACCTCGTTGCCGACGATTGTGCAACGGTTGATGTGCCGCCAAATGATCGGTTGAGCATTTTGAAACCGTCGCAGCCGCTCCAACTGAAAGTAAAAAGTTTGCGCTACGCCATGGACCGGCTCGTTCGCACACACGATTTCATTGCGGTATTCGACGCCGACAATTTGGCACATCCAGATTTTTTAAAAGAACTCAGTAAGTATGCCGGTGTGTATGTCTGTGTGCAAGGACAACGCATGGCCAAAAATACCGATACCACCTATGCTGCCCTCGACGGCTTGGGAGAATTTTACAAAAACCATCTTGAGCGGCAAACGCCCTTTTTACTCGGAAGCTCATCAGTAATCAGCGGTTCGGGAATGGTTGTAGAAAAACGCTTGTACGAGGCTTACCTGAACAGTGAACCCATTGAAAAAGGGCAAAAACTGGGCAAAGGCATGTTGCAGGAGGATAAAATCCTCCAAAATTTTATTGTAAAACAGGGCAAACGCATCGCTTATGCTCCCGCCGCGTTGGTGTACGACGAAAAAGTGGAAACAGCTTCGGCGGTGGAAATACAGCGCAGCCGGTGGTTGTATTCGTACTTTCAAAACGTGCCCAATGCGTTGGCACTGTTGGTTGGCGGCGTGTTACGGCTCGATTGGAACCGTGCGTATTTCGGCGCCATAACGCTTGTTTTGCCCATGTTTGTACAGGTTGGTTTGGCAGGTTTGTTTTTCTTCCTGGGTTTGTGGCTGGCTCCCTGGATTTCGTTGTTGCTGGCCTTGAGCATTGTGATGTTTGTGGCAAATGTGGCCTGGTCGCTGCGTTTGGCCAATGCGCCCGAATCTGTACGGGCAGTGCTGGGTAAAACGCCGTTGTTTGTATGGCGTCAGGTGCGTGCCTTGCTTCGGATGCGCAATCCAAACAAAAATTTTGCACCTACAGAGCACAAACACGTGGTGTCGGTGGATGAACTGCTGAACCGGAAGCCATGAGCGAGCGACTGGAGTATCCCGATTTTGCCCGCGCTTACGCCATTTTTTCCATAACCCTTTTTCACGCCTTGCAGCGGGTGCAACTTCCCGGTTTTTGGGGCGAAGCCATAACTTTTGGCGGCAGCGGGGTGCATTTGTTTTTTTTGTTGTCGGGTTTTGGACTGGGCTTGTCTACCGAACAGTTCTTGTTGAAAAGATTTTTCCGCCGCCGTTTTTTCAAAGTTTGGTTGCCTTATGTCCTGGCCCTGAGCTTTAGTTTGGCCGCTGCCCTATTGTTGGGCTGGTTTCCCGATGGCGTGCAGGCATGGTTTGCAGGTGTAGCCTTGTATCAGATGTTTTTGGAAAAATACATCGAGGCGTTTGGCGGTCATTTTTGGTTTGTCAGCACCATTTTGCAGTTTTACCTTGTTTTTCCGTTGCTTCATTTTTTCAAAAAAAAGGTAAACAACGACAGCATTTTTTTGGGCACAGCCCTGATCCTTTCCATTTCGTGGTGGTGTGTGGTGGTTGTTTTGGAAAAAGGCGGCATGCGCACCTGGAACAGCTTTTTTTTACAATTTTTGTGGGAATTTGCACTCGGTATGGTACTTGCCGAACGCTACCGAAGCAACAAACCATTCGGCGCATTTTGGACCCATCCCATCTGGCAATACCTGTTGGTGGGCGTTTTTTTTAGTGCTTTAATGGTTTGGATGGTCCAAAAATGGGGTCCGGCGGGAAAAATTTTCAACGACATTCCTGCCATGATCGGATATACGGCTTTGAGTTTGTTGGTTTACCGTGTGTTGGCCGCCCTTGCACCACGCATTTTGCGGTTGTTTTTGTGGGCCGGTGGATTTTCTTACAGCATTTACCTTGTTCACATCCTTGTTTTGGAACTTTGCGAAAGGCTTATGCCACCTTTGGCAGCCCTTGTTTTGTTTTTACCCCTTGCCGTTTTGAGCGGGTGGGCATTTGAATATTTCACCAGACGCCTGATTGCCTTTTTTGAAAAAACAACCTGATACCACCATGCGGATTATTCTTGCATTATCCCTTTTGTTGAACGTTGCCGCCGCAGTTGTGCTGTTTGCGGCCGTGAATCACCTTGGCGGGTGGTCGTACCTGAGTTACCGCATGCAAAACGACGAATCTGCCTTGTACGAGCACCGTCGGGCGCTTTTTGAAGATTTGCCGGTACATGAGGGCGCTTGGATTTTTTTGGGCGACAGCCACATCGAACAGGCCGAATGGCACGAACTGGTGGGCGGACAATCGCTGAACAGGGGCATTGTAGGCGATTATGTGGAAGGCGTGACAGAGCGCCTTCCGGAAATAAACCGCCACAAACCCACCAAAATTTTCCTTGAAGTAGGTGTAAATGACCTGTTTTTTGGAAAATCGGCAGATGAAGTGAAAGCGGCCTACCAAAACTTGGTGCAATCCATCCGCCGTGACAATCCGCAAGCCGCCCTCTTCCTTTGCAGCGTATTGCCGGTGAACAATGCTGTGCGCAATACCAAGCTCAGCAACGATGCTGTCCGCGAGCTCAACGAACGCATTCAAGGCATCTCCGGCGCTTTTGCAATACCTTACGTGGATGTGTACGCGCAAGTGATCGACGGCGACGGCAACCTCTCCGCACGCCTCACCTCCGATGGCGTACACCTCAACGCACAAGGATACCTCATCTGGAAAAAAGCCATCGAAGCTTACACGGAATAGTTTGGAGTTTGGAGTTCGAAGTTCGGAGTTGGCTTCGCGCCTAGGGGCTTCACTTTCCGAACTCCAAACTACGAACTCCAAACTCGGAACTCCAAACTCCGAACTCCAAACTCCGAACTTTTTTCTTATGATTTTCAACAGCATCACCTTTCTGCTTTTCGCCCTGCTTTTTTTTCCGATGTATTTCGGGACGAAAGGCCGTGTGCGCATTTGGGTCTGTTTGCTGGCGAGTTATCTGTTTTACGGCTGGTGGGACTGGCGGTTTCTCTCCCTTATAGTCTTTTCCACGGTGCTCGACTGGTGGTTCGGGCTATGGCTCAGTTACCTCGACGAACCGGAGGAAACGCGCGCCCGATGGCGCAGCGGAAGCGCTGTGTTGCGTTTTTTCGGAAACGTTACGGAGAAAGTAGCTTCGATGGGTATGTCGAGAAAAAACGTGCTGATTTTCAGCATGGTAATGAACCTCGGCTTTTTGGGTTTTTTCAAATATTTCAACTTTTTTGCCGATAATTTTGCGGTAATGGTGCAAAGTATGGGTTTGGAGCCATCGTGGACCACGCTCAACATCATTCTGCCCGTTGGCATCTCTTTTTACACCTTTCAAAGCATGTCGTACACCATCGACGTGTACCGGCGGCAGTTGAAGTGGGAGCCATCGTTGCTTCGTTTTGCCACGTTTATTGCCTTGTTCCCGCAGCTTGTGGCTGGCCCAATTGTGCGCGCATCGGATTTGTTGCCGCAGTTGCGCAGCGACAAACAGTTCGACCTGCAGCGTTTCAACAGCGGGTTGGGGCGTGTTTTGTGGGGTTTTTTCAAAAAAATCGTGGTTGCGGACTCGCTGGCGCCGTTCGTAGACCAGATGTTTGAAAATCCGCAGGGATTTGGAGGCGCGCACCTGTTGTTGGGCATGGTGTTTTATTCGTTCCAGATCTACTGCGATTTTTCGGGTTATTCCGACATCGCCATCGGGCTGGCGCGGATGATGGGATTTACGTTTCCTGAAAATTTCCGCACGCCATATTTCTCCAAAAATTTCAGCGAATTCTGGACGCGCTGGCACATTTCTTTGTCCACCTGGCTGCGCGACTACCTCTACATTCCGCTCGGTGGCAACCGTGGCGGAACCTGGGGCACGTACAAAAACAACATGCTTACCATGTTGCTGGGTGGACTGTGGCACGGCGCCAACTGGGCGTTTGTGTTTTGGGGCTTTTTGCACGGCATGTACCTCGTGGTACAAAGATTGGTACAGCCGTTGTGGCGTCGTTTCGTGTGTTTGGTGCGTATGCCACGCCTGCTCGACGACGCTTTGGCCATGACCACCGTATACGCCCTCACTTTGCTGGCCTGGGTGTATTTCCGCAGTGGGAGCATTGGTTTGGCGGGTGGCGACAGTTTCGGTACGGCCAACGCGGTGCTGGGTGGTATTTTCAGTGGCGAGGGCTGGTCGGCGGATGCCTTGGTGAACAAGTTTCAAATCATCAAAAACATCGGCATCATCGGTTTGCTGCTGGTGGTGGAAATAAGCAATCCGCGCATGCGTTGGAATGCCCTGCAAACCGGAGATGCGCGCTGGCGGGTGGCTTTGTTTGCCATTTTGTTGTGGTGCATCGCGTTTTTGGGTACGTTTGGCAGCAATGCGTTCATATACTTTCAATTTTGACACCCTTGGAGGTTGGGCTTCAGCCCGACAACAGGTCGGCGGAATTCATTCAGCCACACACCAATAAAACAACAAAATGAAAACCTGGCTCTGGATACCTTTTTTACTCACACTTTTTTTCCTGGGCGACCGCATGGCAGGAGGCGTGTGTAAAAAACTATTGCACGACAGCGGTTTCCGGTATTCGCGCATGTACCGTGGCGAAGCGGCGGCGCAGGTTTTGTTGTTGGGGAACTCGCGCGGTTTGGGTTTTTACCAACCATTTATTGAGGCAAAAACAGGCAAAAAAACCTTCAACCTGAGCTACAACGGCTTGCCGGCCGATGTGGCCAAAGCGTTGGTGTTGGATTATTTCGAACGATACCCGGCGCCTGAAGTATTGGTGATTGACGTGACCATGTGCGACAGGTACAACGAGCCTCTGATGGCTGGCTTTGCAGCTTACAGGGATGTGTCGCCCAGGCTCGACAGTCTACTCAGGGAAAAATCACCCGACGCCCGCCAGGCCGCCAGGCTTTCGTGGCTTTACGCCTGCAACAACGAATTGTTTCAACGGGCTTTGTATTACCATGGCCGCTCCGACGAGGACTGGCTGCTCGATCGTACCATCGCCCCGGCTTTGGCGGATGAAGTGGCTTCGAGGGAACTTTCCATGTTGGCGCAACCCTATTTGCTGGAACAATTGAAAGGCACTTGTGAAGCGGCCCGGTCCCGTGGTGTGCGCGTAGAGCTGGTTGTAGCGCCGTATTATCCCGGTTTTGGTTTGCAACACCTGCCCGAATTTCTGGAGGCTGTGGAAAAAACGTGCGGGCAAAAAGTACGCGATTACAGCAGATCAATAAGCGATCCGGCGTTGTTTGGCGATTTTACGCATGTGAACAAAAAGGGAAGTGCGGTATGGGTGGAGATGATGGTGGGGGATGGGGTTTTGAGGGAATGATGGGTGGTTGGGGGGACAAATTGCACGACTTTGTAAACAACTTGACATTTGGAAGAATATAGTATCTGATTGGTATTGGAAATTACGGAAAGTGTAATATATTTGTTTTGGTTTTTGGGTTGTTACGGGTAGCAATACAAAAAGTACGGCGAAGGTTTTGTGTATTTGGGAGTTGGGCGGCAAGTTTAAAGCCCTCGACAGTGCAACAATAAACAGACACAAAAGACACCTCGACTGCCAGCCCTTCGCAACATTAAAAGAGGTGCAATGCCAACACACGAGCCGACCCAAATTGCAGCACATTTAATTTTGCCCAGCCGTACCTAAAGCCCACCCACCACCCGACCAGTGGACAGCGGACAATTTGAGAGTAACTTTTGACAATAACAGGCTTTAAAAAACTAACTTTGTTTTCAAAAATAAAATGACAGATATTAATATATGAGTGCAGACAATCCAATTTTAAACAGTCCATACTTAGAGCCATTGCTACACTATGACACAGACAGCGAGGGCAGTTTGGACTATACAAGTATTCGTAAAGGACGAAGAATATTTAAAGCAGATTCTGCGGTTATCCCTACAAGACAAACTGGGCAAAAGGAGGTTTTTGAATGGAACGAAGATGCAGCAGAATACATCACGCACATCATTAATCTTTGCCGAAAAGAAGTTGGACTTTGGAGAACCACTAACTATCCAAACACAACAAGGGTTACAAAAGAGCTGTTGACTTTTTGGTTCAACAACCCTGAAAGATTAGTTACAAAAAAATTATTCTTTGCCCAACAAGAAGCAGTTGAAACGGCTATTTGGCTCAATGAAGTTGCCGAGAAGTCAAATGCTGGACAACACATTTTGAACTTACTACGCAATGGACAACAAACTGTAAGCGATGATGCAGCAGACCAATTGCCAAGAATTGCTTTTAAAATGGCGACAGGTTCGGGCAAAACGGTTGTTATGGCTTGTTTGATTTGCTATCATTATTTCAACAGACAAGAATATAGAAATGACACCCGATTTGCCGACTACTTTTTAATTGTTGCTCCTGGTATTACCATTAAAAGCCGTTTAGGCGTTTTGTTTGTGGACACCAAAAACAAAAATCCAAAAGACATAGAAGATTATTACCGTGTTCGCGGGTTGATTCCTGCCAATTTGGAACACCGATTAGAAAACTTGAATGCAAGATTGGTCATTACCAATTACCACACCTTTGAACCTAAGATTTTACAAGGCAACAAGCGCAGTCCGTTTGATGGCAAAGTAAATCTGGAAGGAAAGAAAATAGACACTGGCAATAAAGAAGATTTTGCCCAAGTGGTGAAGCGAACATTAGGCAAATTCAAACCGGGTAGCAGAGTATTGATATTGAATGACGAAGCACATCACTGCTATTTACCAAAATCAAAAAGCAAAACAACCGACAACGAAGAAGCAGACGAAAATGCAAGGGCTGCTGTTTGGTTTAGCGGACTAAGAGAAATTGCCAAGAAGTTTAAAGTTCAAAGTGTTTACGACCTTTCTGCAACACCTTACTATTTAACTGGTTCGGGCTACACCCCATATAGTTTGTTCCCTTGGGTAGTTTCTGACTTTGGTTTGATTGAAGCTATTGAAAGCGGATTGGTGAAAATTCCTTTCTTGCCCGAAAGCGACAATACACAAGAATTGACAATGCCTGTATTGCGTAATTTGTACGACCACGTTAGAGACGAATTACCCAAGAAAGGACAACGCAAAAAGAAAAGCGAAGCCGCAGCAGAGGGCGGCAAATACATTGAGTTGCCTCCTCGCTTGCCTTCATTGGTAAAAGGTGCACTAGATCAATTTTATAATCACTATGTAGAATATTTCAACGGAATCAGAAAAAACCGAGAAGAAAAAACAAACATCTTTTCTTCGCCACCTGTCTTTATTGCGGTATGTAACAACACTTCTGTCTCAAAGGAAGTGTACAAATACATTGCGGGTTACGAATACGAAGACGCAGAAGGAAACACCATAATTGTACAAGGTGCAAAAGACTTATTTACTAATTACGACCCTGCAACAAACAAACCGCTGAAACGACCGCCAACATTGCTAATAGACAGTGATGCTTTGGAAAATGGCGAACAAATTAATGACGACTTCAAAAAAATATTTGCCTCGGAAATAGAAGAATTTAAAAAAGACTATGCCCGAATGTACGGACAAGGTAGCATTGAAAAAATATCAGATGCTGAAATTTTGCGTGAAGTGGTAAACACAGTGGGACAGCAAGGCAAATTAGGTTCAC
This sequence comes from Chitinophagales bacterium, assembly GCA_038249605.1. Classification (GTDB taxonomy): domain Bacteria; phylum Bacteroidota; class Bacteroidia; order Chitinophagales; family Saprospiraceae; genus M3007. The sequence goes on from JBBSDH010000055.1 coordinate 18,342, forward strand.
ACATTCGTTGTGTGGTTTCTGTATCCATGCTTACCGAAGGTTGGGATGCCAATACGGTTACACATATTATGGGTTTACGTGCATTTGGTTCGCAATTGCTTTGTGAGCAGGTGGCAGGTAGAGCATTGCGTAGAATGAATTACTTTTTGCAGGGCTACGACAAAGACGGAAACCCAACAAGCGACAAACGCAAAATTGTCATCGAAAAATTTCCGCCCGAATATGCGCACATCATTGGCGTTCCTTTCAAAATGTTTAAAGGCGGGAAAACTGAACCACCGCCGCCACCAGTTGACTTAACGCATATTGCTGCTATTCCTGCAAGGCAAGCAGCAATGGAAATTGATTTTCCGAACGTAGTTGGCTACCGTGTTGAAAATTTAGACGGTGAAATAAAATACGATTTCAGCAATATTGAAAACTATGAAATTGATGGCTCTAAGTTTCCGACCGAAACCATTATGAGCAGTCCTATTTCGGCGAATGAAGAAAAACTGGAAGTAAAATCAGTATTAGAAAAACGAGACAATGAACTAATTTTCCTTATTACCAAAGAATTGATAAAATACCATTTCAGCGATGAAGAAGGCAATCCACGTTTTCAAAAATTCAACAAACTGAAAACCATTGTAGCCGAATGGTACAACGAAAAAGTGCTTTTGCTCAACATTCCCGACCAGCGATTTAAACGCCTGCTTTACTTTGAAGAACCCAAAAAGATTGTTGACCATATTGCCCGTGGCATCAATCCGCAATTGAACACCACCGAACACATAAGACCAGTGTTTAATTATTACAACAAGTTTAGCAGCACCAAATACGTAAACGGTAACACCGTAAAAGAGGTGTACCCAACCGAAAAAAGCCACGTAAACTATGTGGTGATGGACAGCGATTGGGAAGGCATTTGCGCCAAAACATTGGAAGAAATAGAAACCGTAGAGTGCTATGTGAAAAACCAGTTTCTCGGCTTTGCCATTCCTTACACCAAAGACGGAAAAGACCACCAATACTTTACTGACTTTATTGCACGGGTAAAAGGAAAAGACGGAAGGATGAAAAATCTGATGATTGAAATAAGTGGAATGAGCAAAGACAAAGCAGAGAAAAAATGGTTTGTAGAAAACCGCTGGATACCTGCCGTAAATGCTTTGAAGGATAAATACGAGTATCCCGAATGGCATTTTATAGAAATTGCAAACGACATCAGAAACATCAAGAACCAATTGATCGAAAAAATCCAAAGCATTTAATTATGGCGAATTCGCCACAATAAGAAGCATCGCTATGGCAAAAAATAAAACCATCCTTGTAAAAGGAACGGAGATTACAGTTTTTCAATTTGAACAATCTGATTATATTTCCTTAACGGATATCGCCAGACATAAGGATGGCAACAATACAGATGACATAATAAAAAACTGGCTTCGAAATAGAAACACCATTGAATTGTTAGGCTTTTGGGAGACGATGTATAATCCCAATTTTAAACCCGTCGAATTCGACGGGTTTAGAAAACAAGCAGGGCTGAACAGCTTTGTAATGACACCTAAAAAATGGATTGAATCTACGGCCGCTGTTGGCATTATTTCCAAATCGGGCAGGTATGGCGGAACCTTTGCCCACAAAGACATTGCCTTTGAATTTGCTTCCTGGGTTTCAATTGAATTCAAGCTCTATATCATCAAAGAATTTCAACGCCTAAAAGCCGATGAAAACGACCGCCTAAAATTAGACTGGAACCTCCAACGAACGTTGGCAAAGGTGAATTACCACATTCATACAGATGCCATTAAAGAAAACTTAATACCCAAAGAATTAAGTAAAAGCCAAACAAGCCATGTGTATGCCAACGAAGCCGATTTACTTAATATGGCTTTGTTTGGTATAACCGCCAAACAATGGCGTGATGCACGCCCCAAGGCAACAGGCAATATTAGAGATGAAGCCACCTTGGAACAATTGGTGGTGCTTAGTAATCTC
>JBBSDH010000056.1:0-19885 GCA_038249605.1 Chitinophagales bacterium
AATGAGGTCGCCATCGAATCCATCGAGTTGGTGCACGAAGGCCTTACTGTCGCATTTGAATAAATTTAAAATACTGTATCACTGTGTATTATCCACCGGTAAGCTTTCACTTCGCCGTGCGTTTCGCATTCAGTTCCGGCGCCGATACCCACTTCCAAGCCGTTTCGGGCCTGAGCGTGGAATACGAAATGGAAACCATCAAAGAAGGCGGCGAAAACCGTTTTGAGCACAAACTACCTGTGCGTACGAAGTATACCGACCTGTCGCTGCGACGCGGTCTGCTCCTCGATTCCGCCGTGCTTAAGTGGTGCCTCGATGCCTTTGAAAACCGGGTTTTTGCACCTGCTGACATCCAAATCGTACTGCTGAACGAAAACCACGAACCGCTGAAAACCTGGGCCATCGTACAGGCATGGCCCAAAAAATGGTCGGTCAGCGAATTCAACGCTGAACAAAATGCTTTGGTGATTGAATCGCTCGACCTGAGTTACCGCTACTTCAAACTGCTCTGAACCATGCCCATCGAAATAAGAGAACTGAACATTAAAGTCAATGTGAACGAAACCAGCCCCAATGCCCAACGCACCGAAAACCCGAACGAACGGCGCCAGCAACGCGACGCCTCATCGGAAGCCCTTGTAAAAGAATGTGTTGAACAACTTCTGCGCATCCTGCAAAGCCAAAAAGAACGCTAACGTATGGACATCATTGGTCAACTCGAAAAAATGAAAATCCTGGCCTTTAAGGACGGGACTTTCACGAAGCCGGTCGTACCGCCTGCGTTTCCGGTGTATGTCAACCCCGAATCGTATGCCCTCGACTATTCCATCGAGTACAACACCGATGCGGCACAGGGCAACAACGGCACCGAAGCCCGTTACACCCGGCATTCGCCCGAGCAATTCAGTTGCGACCTTTGGTTCGACAATACGGGCATCCTGGAAGGCAAGCCAAGAGACGACGTGTACAAGGAGACCGAAGACTTTAAAAAATTCCTGCTCGACCTTGAAAGTGAAACGCACGAACCGAGGCATTTCATGATCATTTGGGGAAAAATGCTTTTCAAAGGCCGACTTACTGGCCTACAGATGTCGTACAAACTTTTTAAATCTGACGGAACACCCATACGCGCCGTAGCCAAAGTGACCTTCAAAGGCAGTTTTGACGATTTGTTGCGCCTTGCCATGGCCAACCTGATGTCGCCCGACCTTACCCACGTGCGTCAGGTAAAAGCCGGCGACACGCTTCCCAACCTGTGTTTCGACATGTATGGCAGCACCCGGTACGTCAATGAAATCGCCCGAATCAACGGATTGAGCAGTTTCCGCCGCATTAAGCCAGGCACTACCCTTGTGTTTCCGCCTTTCGACAAAAAAACCACCAACTGATGCCCAACGAACGCCTTGTACCAACCCCTGCAGCGCCCAGCGTAAACACCTTTACGGTGACTTCCGATGGTGTTCCCGTGCCTGCCGAGGTTCAGGTATTGTCCATCGTCGTGCACAAAGAACTCAACCGCATCCCGACAGCTACCCTGATTGTTCGCGACGGCAGTGCTGCGTCGCAAACGTTCGGCATCAGCGATTCAGAACATTTCATACCGGGAAAAACCCTTCAGATCACATCAGGATACCAGGCTGTTGAGGACAAAATATTCAAAGGCGTGGTGGTAAGTCAGAGCCTTAAAATGCGGGAACAAGCTTCCGTACTCACCGTGATTTGCAAAGATGCCTCGTTTAAAATGACGGTGAAACGCAACAGCCGTTACTTCACGGATCAAAAGGACAGCGACGTTTTCGAAGACATCATCAATCAGTACGGTCTGACGCCCGATGTGGAAGCCACCACCGAAGAACACCGCAGTTTGGTGCAATTCCACAGTACCGACTGGGATTTTGTGCTCAGTCGCGCCGACATGCTTGGGAAAGTCGTTTTGGCCGAGGACGGCAAGTTGAAAATAGCTGCTCCCGATTTCAACCAACCCGAAGGCCTTAGTCTTCAATTTGGCGCTACCATGCTCGAATTTGATGCAGACATGGATGCGCGTTCACAATTTTCTTCGGTAAAAACCCTGAGTTGGGGTTCGCCCGATCAGGAAATTCGCGAATCCGAGGAAACCACCGATCCGTTCATGGAAGCGGGCAACCTGAGTGGCAGCACCCTCGCCGATGTGCACGGCGCCAAAGAGCTCACAGACATGCACAGTGGAAACCTCAGCGAAGCTGAATTGCAAAACTGGGCCAAAGCCCGATTGTTGCGTTCGCGCCTTGCCAAACTGCGCGGCAGGGTAAAATGCCAGGGCATCGCTTCGCTTCAACCGGGCCAGATCATCAAACTTGAAGGTGTGGGCGCCCGGTTTGAAGGCAAAGTTTATGTGTCGGCTGTTCGCCATGAAATCGGCGACGGCAACTGGACCACCGATGTGCAGTTTGGACTTTCGCCGGAACATTTTGCCGAAACATTCGCCATGCAGGCCCCGGCAGCCGGCGGTTTGTTGCCGCCGGTGAGTGGTTTGCAAACCGGTGTGGTAACCCAGTTGGAGGAAGACCCCGATGGAGAACACCGGATCAAAGTTCGATTGCCCATGGTGCATGCGAGCGACGAAGGCAACTGGGCCCGTGTATCAACCCTTGATGCCGGCAACAACCGCGGCAGCTTTTTCCGTCCGGAAATCGGCGACGAAGTGGTGGTCGGCTTTTTTCAAAACGACCCCCGTCATCCCGTGGTGCTTGGCGCCCTCAACAGCAGTGCCAAACCCGCACCGTTGGAAGCCAAAGACGACAACCACGAAAAAGGTTTCGTGACCCGCAGCGGCATGAAACTGCTTTTCGACGACGATAAAAAAAACGTATTGCTCGAAACCCCCGACGGCAACAAAGTGGCCATTTCGGGTGAAGACCAATCCATCACCATAGAAGACCAGCACGGCAACAAACTGGTTTTCGACAGCAACGGCATCACGATGGAAAGCAGTAAAAACATGGTGTTGAAAGCCCAACTGGACCTAACCGCAGAGGCATCAAAAAACCTTACCTGTAAGGCTTCAGCCATGGGTGAGTTTTCGGCCAGCGGTTCCACCACCATCAAGGGTGGCCTTGTTCAAATAAATTGAAAGACGTTTAAACAGATCAAATCCATGCCTCCAGCAGCCCGAATATCCGACATGCACGTTTGCCCGATGAGCAATGGCCCACAACCCCACGTTGGCGGTCCCATCATACCGCCAGGCAGTCCTACCGTGCTCATCGGTGGCATGCCCGCCGCACGTGTAGGCGACATGGCCGTATGCACTGGTCCGCCCGACGCCATCATCGCCGGATCGGCCACCGTACTCATCGCAGGTATGCCCGCCGCACGCTTGGGTGATTCAACAGCCCATGGCGGTACCATTGTAGCAGGTTGCTACACCGTCATCATCGGTTAATTTTAAAATCAACAGACATGCCCATTCCAGCAAGCAATGGCGATTTTTTAGGCACAGGGTGGAGTTTTCCACCCACTTTCAGCAAAAGCGCGCACATCGTGGCCTCTACTTCGGGCGAAGAAGACATTCGGCGCAGCCTCGAAATCCTGCTTACAACAGCCCGCGGCGAACGTGTCATGCTGCCCGAATACGGCTGCAACCTCGAAGAACTGCTTTTTGAACCCATCAATACCGGTTTGCAAACCCTGTTGTTCGAACGCATAAACACAGCAATACTTTATTACGAACCCCGCATCGAAACCGAAAACATCGAACTCATTACCGACCGGGTCACGGAAGGCATTGTGCTCATCGAAATCGTCTACCGCGTACGATCCACCAACTCGAGGTACAATTTTGTATTCCCATTTTATAAAAACGAACTCAGCGGATAAGTCGACTGCCGACTGCCGACAGTCTTCAAAATCCGACTGCCGACTGCTGACTGATAACTACCGACTTAACCGACCACTTTTTATGATCTGCCAACCCAATACATTTCGCCTGAGACTTGAAGGAACTGCGCAAAAGCAACGGCCTCCGCTTGCTTTTCGCGCGGATTATGTGCGTGTGGACGAGCACCGTACGGCCGATTGGATGGTGTTTGCCCGGTTGTATGCACGGTATTTGAAGTATTACGACGAGGCCAATGTACCGGATGGCGATTGGACGGCTTTTTACACGCACAATCCGGCCATGGTGCTGGCCAACCTGTCCGCTGCAAGGGTGGATTGGTACCGTGAGGAAATACGCCTGATTTACATAGAATTGCAAAAGCTCGACCTGCAGGCCGACGCCTTGTTGTTGCGCCAGCATTTCAACCGTTTGTTCGACATGGTGGCCAACCTGGCCATGCAGCTCGACGAACATTTCAAACGGCTGCCCGAAGACCAACCATTCAAGCAGGTGCTGGGAAACCTCATTCAAACCATGCTGGCTCCCGCATTGCAAAACTGGATAGGGTGGCAGCACAAAGCGTCACTGGCCGGTCCTGCTCCTTACCCTCTGGTAGATACGGGCACATCGGAACTGCAGGAACGTTTGATCAAACAGCTTGTTTTGGGCGAAGCCATGAAATCGGCAACGGACATTTGGAACGACCACGATTTTTCACCCGAATGGCTGCTTGGTGGTGCGCCCGATTGGGTCACGTACCGCAACGGTATTTTTGCAGATGCCGTAGCTGGCAACTACAACGAGGTGTTCGGCAGCGACATTTTACTGCCCGATGTGGCCGGTAAAATCAATTTTGCCATCCGGCATTTCTTTTTTTCCAATGCGCACGAACAGTTTTTGAAAGGATTCGCCAAAGCTTCGATACAGGCATCTTCGGCACTTGGCATGTTGTTGTCCAACTGGAACAAACACGAATTGCACCTGGCGCTGTATTTCGCTTTTTTGCGGTTGTTCCAACACGAACGCGATGCCTTAAATACGTTCACCGAGCGCCACCTTGGATTTTATTACCGCGATGTTTTGAGGTTAAAGGAAAAAATTGCGCTGCCAGGCCAGGCTTTTGTGACGTTTGAGCTGGCAAAAAACATCGAACAATTCCTGCTGCGCGAAGGCTTAAAACTGAAGGCAGGCAAAGACGGAAACGGTAAGGAAATGTTTTATGCCCTCACCGAAGCCCTTGTGGCCAACAAGGCCAAAGTAGCCGAACTTCGGTGCATCCTGAAAGCACCCGGTAACCCGGCGTTGTACCAATTCAGTCCCGACCGGCCGGCTTACCGTAACAGCGACATCCACCGGTATTTCGCCGCACCTGTGGCCAATTCGGCCGATGGTTTGGGCGCCGACCTGACCAGCACCGACAAACAATGGCATCTTTTCGGCAACAAAACACTTGTGACAAGCGCCGGGCAACTGGTCTGGAACATCGACATACCCGGCGCAGATGTTGGTTTTGCCATCGCTTCGCAGTACCTTTTTTTACAAGAAGGAACACGCACCGTAAACGTGCGGGTGGATGGCCCAAACACCGCCCCCCTCAACAACAAAACGTTCGAGCTGCGCCTCACCACCGAAAAAGGCTGGCATGAAACTACCGCGACGTTCGCCGGCAACACCCTGAGTTTTATCCTGGAAGGCGACGCGCCGTCCATCACGCCGTACGTAGCTAAAGTACACGGCGCCTCGTATCCAACTTCCTTCCCTGTACTTGAATGCCGCTTGCCCAACACCAGCACCCAGCTTTACCAATACGAGTCTCTTACAAATTTTCAGGTCACCAACCTTCGGCTAACAGTAAGCGTTACCGGCAAAAAAAACCTGGCTTTATCGGGCAGCACCGGTCCGCTCGACAGCAGCAAGCCGTTTCACCCGTTTGGAACAGCGCCTGGCAACGGTGCGGTTTTTTATGTGGGCGACAAGGAAGTTTTTCAAAAACAAGCCGACGTCACACTGCGCTATCGGTGGAAAGAAGCAGACACATACAATAAATATTTCGATCCGCATACCTACGGCACCCATCCTGCAACGCGGATGTCGAGGCTTTCCAAAGGCCAATGGTCGGACCAATCGGGCGACATCATCGAACATGCATCCGACTCGGGCGACATCGACTTTCAGGTGCAGTCGCAACACACCATCACCCCCCATTTTACGCCCAATGCCTTTTTTGCAAACACGGCAACAGCAGGGTTCGTCCGCTTTCGTTTGGTGGGCGATTGGGGACATGCCGCCTACCCTGCTGCGTTGACCAAATACGCCGTGACAGGCAGTGGTCAGCCCAACCCGTTGTACGATCCACAGTTGCTAGAGTTAAGCCTCGATTATACTGCTGTTACCAACATCCCGCTCCAAAGTTCTGCACAATTGGAAAGTCAGTCGGGAAGGTTGTTGCACCTGCATCCTTTTGGTTTTGCCGAAGCCTTGCCAACTCCTGTGGGAGGCCCAAACCTGCTGCCTCTCATGGCGCCGCAATACAGCACGCCTGTAAACAATGTTGGAAAAGACGGCGGTGAATTTTTCATGGGCGTCAGTGGATTAAACCCACCACAAATTCTTTCTTTGCTCATCCAGGTGGCCGAAGGCAGCGCCGACCCCTTGCTTGAAAAACCCGAAAACCACGTCGTTTGGTCGTACCTCCAGGGCGATGTTTGGGTAAATTTTGAACCCGAAGATGTGGCCGACGGCACGCTTGGGCTCCTGCAATCGGGCCTGATCGGGTTTGCCATGCCGCGCGAAGCGGATACCGTTCACAACCTGTTGCCTTCAGGATTGCATTGGATCAGGGCTCAGGTGGAATCGGGTGTAGATGCCGTTTGCAAACTCATTGGCGTGCATACACAAGGCGCTCGGACGCAGTGGACCGATGCCGGCAACGGTGTACAGTTCAGCGCACTTCCTTTGGCGGAAGGCAGCATTGCCAAGTTGCAGGAACCCAACAGCGCAGTTAAGAAGGCACTGCAACCTTACGCCGGATTTGGCGGTAGGGCAGCTGAAACGACAGATCATTTTTTCACCCGTGTCAGCGAACGTCTGCGCCACAAAAACCGCGGCATCACCCTTTGGGATTACGAACGCCTGGTGCTGGAGCAGTTTCCTTATGTACACCGCGCGCGGTGTTTGAACCACCTGCAATTTGAACCCTCAGGCAACCAGTTCCTGTACCGTGAGCTGGCGCCCGGGCATGTCACACTCATCATCGTTTCCAACCTGCGCAACCGCAATGCGGTGAACCCGCTGCGCCCGTACACCAGTTTGGGAAATTTGAAAAACATCCACGACTGGCTCAAAATGCGCCTGAGTTGTTTTGTGACCTTGCACGTGCGCAACCCCTTGTTTGAGCCCGTACGCGCCGAATTCAAAGTGAAATTTTTCCCTGGATTCGACGAAACTTTTTACGAGAAAAAACTGAATGACGACATCATACGATTCCTTTCACCCTGGGCATTTGATGGCGGTGAAGAGCTTGTTTTTGGCGGAAAAATGCACAAATCGACCTTAGTGAATTTTATTGAAGAACAACCCTATGTCGATTACCTCACCGACCTGAAACTCATCCACCTTACCATACCACCCAAACCCGATCAGGAAACCGTGGAACCATCTACCCAATGCTCCGTACTGGTTTCTGCCGACGAACACTGGATCGAAGTGATCGACGATAACGCCGTTGTTGGCGCTTCCGAAGATTGCGGATGTGGTGTACCCCAACAAACCGGAAACGCCTGAACCACGCTAAGAACATGGACAACAAAGTTCTGGTCATCGATAAAAACCTGAAACTGCCACGCGCTGCGGATTACGAGGCGTTGCGCGCTTTGGGGCTGCAACACCTGGAGGAGATGGGCAGTGCGCAGTGGACCGACTACAATGCGCACGACCCGGGCATTACCATCCTTGAGGCGCTTTGTTATGCCTTGAGTGAAATGGGCTACCGCAATGGATTTGAAGTTGTCGATTTGTTGAGCAACGAAAAAGGCGTCATCAGCTTCCACCAAGCCCTTTTCACGGCCAGGCGTATCCTGACCAACAGCGCGCTTACCGTTACCGATTTCCGCAAACTGCTCGTCGACCTGCCCGGTGTGCGCAACGGCTGGTTGTTGTGCAAACAATGTGCCTGCGAAACCACACTGTATGCCGAATGTGCCGAAAGCGCGTTGTTTTCAGCGCCTTTGTGGCGGCTAAAACCTCATGTGACAGTCGAACAGGCGGAATTTCACGAACACCCGCTGTGGGCCCGCGGTTTGTACGACGTGTTGCTTGAACTCGACGAAGACCCAGAGCTTGGCGATTTGAACGACCGGAAAATTCAGCATACCGTCAATTACGCTTTGCCGGAGGCCAATGTTTTGACACCACTTACCGTGGAAGTACGCTTCCCCGATTGGGAACCCGATGTTCCGGATGTATTCCGCCGTTTCACTTCGCCCGAAGCCATCGTGACTGCCGTGAGCGTGACGCGTTTTTCGCGCGACAAAGTGCTCAACGAGCCTGTGACCGAAGCTTCTTTCGTACAAGGCTGGCGCGGTGTGTTTTTTGCCGATTATGCCCTGACCTTCAAAGAAAATACCGCAGCGCCATCGGAAATCCTCAACGTAACGGCAGCGGCCCTGCGCTTTTTTGCTCCCCGCGAAAGTGTCAAACGCGAAGTGGTGATGGCCGACCTGAAGACGAACATTCTGGCCGACGCTTCCGGTGGCGGTATAGTTTCCAAATACCAGCGCAAGCTTCAAATGGTACGGCAAGCCGCCGACGAAGCTGCTTTTGCCCTGCATCAAAACCGCAACCTGGACGAAGACTTTTGCCACATTCGCGGCGTAGGTGTACAGGACGTAGGCGTGTGTGCCGACGTGGAAGTAGATGCTGAAGCAGACATCGAATGGGTACTCGCCAAAATTTACCACGAAATCGAACTGTATTTCAATCCGCCTGTCCGTTTTTACAGTCTGCGACAACTCGAAACTGAAGGACTTACTCCCGATGAAATATTCGACGGTCCAGCGCTTGAAAACGGGTTCATCAAAACTTCCGAACTCGAACAGGCCGTTTTGCGAAGCACCATTTACGCTTCCGATGTGCTCAACCGACTGATGGACATCCCGGGCGTAAAGGCCATCCGCGGCTTGTCGTTTACCCGGTACACCGCCGACGGGTTGCCCGAACTGCCCTCAGCCACCTGGGAACTCGACATCCTGCCTGCACATTTGCCAAAATTGTACCTCGAAACGTCGCGTTTCCTTTTTTACAAAAACGACCTTCCTTTTTTGCCGAGAATGGAAGAAGTGCGGTCCATCCTGATACAGTTGCGCGGTGAAAATGCGCAGCCCAAATTGCCTGCCGTAGAGAAAGATTATCCCCTGCCTTTGGGCAACAAACCCGACCTGACGGGTTACGAACCTGTGCAGCACACCTTTCCACTGACCTATGGCATCGGTCCGCACGGCTTAGGTCCCCAGGCTACGCCCTTGCGCCGTGCTCAGGCAAAACAGTTGAAAGGTTATTTGATGGTGTATGAGCAACTCATAGCCAACATGCAGGAGCAGTTCGCCCATGTTGGGGAGTTGTTTTCTACCGACACCAACGTCAGCAAAACCTATTTCGGTCGTTTTTTCGATCCTGCCGATACCACGCCCGACATCGCAGGACAGGCCCTCTTGTTCAACGGCACGTATACCGAACCGTCGTTAAACGACCTGCTCGAACCCCGCGAAGTGTTTTACGACAGGCGCAACCGTTTCCTCGACCATTTGCTCGGAAGGTTCAGCGAGTCGTTCCGGGAGTATGCCCTGATGTTGTACGCCAATGCCGACCGCATCGCCTATGCACCGGATAAAATCATACGCGACAAAGCCCTTTTCCTCAAGGATTATCCGCGCATCAGCGCCACACGCGCACGTGCTTTCAACTACAAGGACTCCTACCGGCTTTGCGACGTTCGCAACCAGTCCGGACTGGCCCTGCGCATCAGCCGTCTGCTTGGCATGGAGAGTTTGAGAAGTTATTTCTCCATCGACCTGACGCCCCTGGAACCGGCCGGTTTTGAAGCCCGTTTCAGGTTCAACGACCCCGTAAGTGGCGATTTGTGGCTACAGGAAGTTGTGGTCATTGATGCCGAGGATGCTGTGGGCGCAGAAGAGCAGGCGTATGTTAGCATTGGAAATGTTATGGCCAACGGCGCTGATTTGATACGGTATGTGAACCAAAGTGGCGACAATTTTATACAGGATGAAAATGGTGTGAACACCGCAAAACTGGAAGCAGGCGTGACACCTGCACAGGTACAGACCTTGTTCGCCAACATCCTTACCAGGGAACGTATGTACCTCGTGGAACACCTGTTGTTGAGGCCCAAATTCCCGGGTGACGCTTTGATGCCGGTTTGTTTGTCGGACGACTGCACCTTCTGCGGCGACGAAGATCCTTATTCTTTCAGATTGACGTACGTGATGCAGGGCGAACTGGCACCGTTCAGTTTCGACATCGATTTGCGGCGGTTTGCCGACAATACCATACGCAAAGAAACGCCATCGCATCTTTTACCCAAAATATGCTGGGTAGGCGACGCCAAATGCAAGGAAGAATACACACCCGAAGAACTTGCCGAGCTTGAAGCCAACTGCGAATGTGTGGTTGACGATGCGTACTGCCGCCAATTCAGTCGGTTTGAAAAAGTCTGGTGTACGTGGCTGAAAGTGAATGCACCATTCAACTGGGCGCAGGAAAACGACTTGCTGCACCGGCGGATGGAACGTTTGTTGACCAAAAACTTGCCGGCAAATGTTTCCAAAACCGGCGTTTGCAACTGCGTCGATTTGCTTGCCGGTTATTTTGGCAACCGCTTCAAGGCATGGATCGACGGGCTTGTGGATGCCGGCGTCGATCCCACCAATCCGGTGCTTGCGGATCATATAAATACGGTGGTTTGGCTGCAATTCCTGGCCGACCTGGAACTGATCAAACAGTACGACAAAACCTTTTGCCTACCGGCAGGATTGCCGGTTTCGCCCACTTTCTGGACCGACCTTCGCGGCCTGTTGCACGAATCCTATGCCGAATGGGTGTTGGTTTCGTACAGGCTCAACGAACTCATCAGGGTATTCACTGGCTTATCAAGCGTATACCCGACAGCGACCTTACACGACTGCGACGATGGCAGCGACGACAACCCCGTTAGGCTTAACAATACCATTTTAGGAACCTTGTAAACCCGCCCTTGCACCATGCTACCGGCTCAACATTCTTTCCCGTTTTTCGAAGCCAACCAGGTACTCAGCAACGAGCACCTCAACCAACTGTTCGCCTACCTCGACGAACAGGAAAGGCTTACACGTGCCAACCTCATCGGCATCGGTATTGTTTGCGGCCTGGAAGCCGACATAGCTGCCAGCGGCGCCTTCATTCGGCTCTCCCGGGGCTGCGGCGTTACCTCCGAAGGGTATCTGGCAGTTTGGGACGACCCTGGACCGCTCGAATTTTACAAACCTTACACCCTGCCGGATGACGTGCGGTACGATACGTTTCTCGACGACCAGGACAACAATCCGGCTACGCCCGAGCAGCAGTTTCCGTTGTGGGAACTCACGCCCGACAAAAACAACGACCCCACGGCGTTGGCGCTCAACCTCAATTTCCTGACCGGCAACAACATGCCTCCCGCTCAGGGTGGGAAAAAAATTCTGGTTCTTTTCCTCGAATGCCTGGCGGAGGACAACAAAAACTGCAGTCCAAACTCCTGCGACGACAAAGGAAAAATGATCACGGCAACCCTGCGCCCGTTGCTCATGCGCGAAGCAGACGTGTTGAAAATGCGGAAAAAAATTGAGGAACTCGGCGCTCCGGCTACCGATTACGACAACCTGATGAACGCGCAGGCTGCTACCCTCAAACTGCCCGAACTGCGCTTGCGCCGCTACGATGTGCCGGCCTCCGTACTGGTGAAAACTGCCGATGTTTTCGAAGGGTTTCAAAGTCCCCTTTCACCCGCGTTTGTTCAGCAGGTGAGCAACGCTTTGACGGCAACGTACAATGCTTTTAAACCCCTTGTCGGCCAAGCCTACCCGAACAACCCTTTTGCCGGACTGGCCGCCGCATGGGCGTACCTGCACAACGGCGGCATCGTGTCGCAGGGCAAATACCTTTGGTACCAATATTACTACGACCACCTCGATACCGTCCTGCAGGCCTACAATGAATTCCGGGAAAATGGCCTGAACCTGATCGGATTGTGTTGCCCGGACTCCCGGGTTTTCCCGCGCCATTTGCTCATTACTCTGGCTGTTCCTGGGGCAGGATACGGCGGTTACCGCAGTTTTTTTGCGCCATCACCCTTGTTTTCACGACTGTATGGCGCATTTCAGGATCTTTTGGTACTGTTCCGTAGACTGGTGGAAATCATCGGCACCCTGGAACTTCCGCCACAGGTGGGCGGTCCGAACCAGAGTGAAATCAAAATCACACCGAGCAAACTCGGCGCATTCCCATTGTCGGCAAAAGCCATACCCTACCATTACAGACCTGTGCCGCTTTTTCAGTGGTGGTCGGCACACAAAGCCAAACGTCAACAGGAAAAATACAACCTTGGTTACCGTGCAGCGGCATGGAACAACTCCGACGACTTCGTTTTGAACCCGTTGCGGTACGATTTTGAACCCAACAACTTCCTGCGTATTGAAGGGCACATCGGTCGTTCCTTCCAGTTGGTTTTGGAGGATTTGCTGGCGCAAAAAAAGGCCATGCGTTTGCCCATCGAAATTGTGGCTTTAAAAACCGGCCGCAACAGCAACAACATCAATGTAGACTACGACATAGACAAGTGTCATTTCAACGATCTTGAAGCGTTGTACGATGCGCTGAAAGAAGAACTGTTGTGCCATTTGTGCGAAATCGTCCAGCACCTGTACGGTACGATTTTGCGCGACGAAAAAGGCCAGGACGCGCCGGGAGGTCCAAAACAGGTGCCGCAATTCGAACTGTTGCAAAATTGCGCACCATTGTTCCGGTACACACCTGGAACCGTCGGAGCATTGTATGAAAACATGTTGCCCGTACTCGCAACCATTCCTTACCCGGACATCAATCCGCAGGCTGCCAGTCCCTTCCTCGGTGTTATCAACTTGTGGATCACCTTCCTGCAAGGCGATGTTCCGACGGTGTACCTCAACCACCTGGTGTACATTTATTACGCAGGAAAAGTTGCCGAAACACTCACCGACAATCTCAACGACCTTAATTTAAACGATTTTGCAAACAAATACGGCGACCTGAAAACACTGGCACGTGTGGGTAGCTCCAGTTTGCAAAAAAGTTTGGGCGACATCAATCCGGAAGTTCCAAGCCAAACACAGGTTGATGTTGACGAATTCCAGGATCAGATCGACATGTTCCTTTCCATGTGCAAGCTCGATCCGATCCAGTCGGTGTACGAAGAGATGAAGCGCAGGATCCAACGTTTGCGCGACAACCTGTTGTTTTCAAAATTCATCCAGCAACATCCGGGCATCCAGCACAAGGCGGGTGTTCCTTTGGGTGGCACGTTCATCGTGGTGTACCACGGCGAAGAACAATCGACTGGCACTCAAACCGGCAAATTTACCATACGCGGAAGGGTAATTGCCGGAAACGAGCCCATTCCAGGCGCCATCGTAAGTTTGGTAAGCGGGAATGCCGGCGCTGTAACCAACAGCAATGGTTCTTTTACCTTGTCGTTGTTTGTTTTACCCTCCAAACTGCGTGTGTCGATACCTGGTTTCGACCTTGTTGATTCCTGGGTTTACGAAGAGGATCAACTACACATCATAGACCTACTCAACCCGACCGACAACGGCCCGGACCTGCGTTTTTCCAACCTGCAGCCCGGCCTGGTTATCGCCGATTTTTACCTGCCTTACCTGTGCTGTTCAGATTGCGAACCCATCCAGTTTGTTTTGCCCAAACTACCGCCTTCATTCGCCTGGGTCCAGCAGGGTTGCAGCTTCCTCAATGCTGCCGGCGGCATCATGGGCCCTGTTTTGATCACGCCACAGGGCGGCACTGCACCTTACGAATATTCCACCAACGGCGGCCAAACCTGGATTGCCCTGCCCGATACCCCCGTGACATTTCAAAACCAGGGCCAAGTGATCATACGCGATGCGGAACAAACACCCTCGGCACTTCGTACCATCCAACTGGCACCCGAACTGGTGGTGAAACAGGAACCCGCCAATCCGCCCTGCAACACCGACGGCACCGAACACAGCGCCGTCATAACCGTAAACGGCGGCATACCACCCTACAAAATCCAGGGACAGACCTTGCCTGCCGGGCAAAACACACTGACGCTCGCGTTTCCAAGCGGACAGGGTGGACAAGTGACCGTGAGCGACAGCGCCAATCCGCCATGTGTGCGCGATGTTTTGGTGAAGGAGTTTGTTTGCGCACCCGCTTGCGATTTGCCTTGCAATGGTCGCGCGGTGGATTGCGCTTACCTGTTGTGGCTACAGCCGCCCACCGATCAAATCGGGTACAAAATGGTACAACTGAACGTTACAAGCTTGTTTGTCAGCGGTGAAACTTCAAACAACGGCGATGTTAAAACCTATCAATTCGACAGCGAAGAGTTGAAAGCTTTGACCGAGGCATTAAATCCCGCAAGCTCGATCAACACCATGTCGCAATTCCACGCAACCTGGATGTCGAGGATTCCCGAAGCCAATCAGTTCATGGGAAGCAGGCTAAGCAATGCGTTCCCTGCTTCACCTTTCCCCGGCTTGAACTGGAGTTACAACCCGGAAGAACCGGGAGGAGGCATTGCCGCCTTGCGCATCGAATATTTCAAATGCCACGATTTCGCGTTCACCATCAGGGTTGAATACAACGACACGGCCGGAAACCGGTTTGTTCGCATAAGTAAGTACACGCCTTCAGGTGTGGACATCCGCATCTTGAGCACCGACGGCAAAATTCTTGGAGAAGCGCAAATTCCTCCCATGGCTTGTTTCCTGCGCGACCATTGCAACGACAAAAAGGAAGAAGCGCTGTGCACCAAACCGTCCAGCATTAAAATGGAAATCCTGGACAAAACCGGTCTGAACATAAAGGTCGGCTTGACGCCAACCCCAACTGCTTCCGATCAAGTATTCTGGGATTTCGAAGCTGGGACCCCAGCCGTTTCCAATGCATCCATCGGTGAAACCACCTTCCCCCAAGCCGGAAATTACAGGGTCAACGTACTTGTGGTGGGCAAAGACACCTGTGTTTCGACACATTCGATGCGTGTAGGTGTGGAAGGCCGAATCGGCAATCCACCAGTAACGGGCGGCGGTATACTTTCGGGCGGCGGTGTGCGACCACGCAGCGCCGAGGCACCTAAGGAGGATAAAAAATCGCCTGCCGGCAAAAAATCGGCGGCTGCGCCTAAAAAAACAGGCAAAGCTTCCGCACCTAAAAAACGCAAAGACGGTAAGTAAATACGCATGAACGATTCAAAACACATCCTGCTCCGGCAAACGCTGGAACTCCAAGCAACGGGTCCCGACGCCCGGGAGCAGGCTGATGTTTTGGCCCGTTTTTGCAGGGAAAAATGGCCGCATCTGCTTGAAAATGCGCTCAACCGGTTCGACGACCCCGACACTGTGATCAGGCTCGACAAGGTGGACATCACCATCAACATCCAGCCGGGTGAAGACCTTGAGGAAGCCCTGGAAAACCACCTGAAAAACGAATTGCCCATTGCCCTCGAACGCGCAATGAGCACCGCTCCGGAAGCTCAAACCAAAGCTAGTGTCGCTTTACAATGGCTGTTGCACCTTTTGGAAAAAGGGTATTTACCGTGGTCGGTGCCATCGGGCTTGTCATTGGCCGAACTGGAGTACCTCGTGAGTGAAGGATTGCCGGGAAACAAGGCCATGTTGGAAAAACTGTTGCGGATTTTGCAGCAGCCACGCGCTTTGCGGCGCCTGATTGCACAGTTTTCCGAAGCCATGCCCAAACGTATCGCCGAAGCCATTCAACGTTTCGACAACATGCAAGTGGCGTTTGAAGCTGCTTTTTCCAACGTTCCCATCAAACCCGAAGCGGCATTTGCCTTTTGGCAAACCTATTTTGCCGACAGGCAGCTTTTTTTTGCGCAGCAGGAAAATACTAAAATCGAAAGCATAACCGAAAAAAACATCATACCCGAAAAACAAATCCAGGACAACAAACACCGTGGCGAGGAAGGCATATTCATTAACAATGCCGGACTCATCCTCCTGTATCCTTACCTGTCCGCGTTCTTTACAAAGCTGGGCTGTATTGAAAACAAAAACGAAATTTCACTACCCACAAAATCACTGCTTGCGCTACATCTGGCATGTACAGGAAAGGATGAAGCAGCAGAATGGGAACTGGTTTTGCCCAAAATTTTATGTGGAATCGATTTTGATACGCCCGCTGAAACCCATTTTCCTTTTTCGGAAAAGGATAAAAACGAAATAAACGACCTGCTTGTCTCAATCATCAAAAATTGGCCGGCCCTAAAAAACAGCTCACCGAATGCGCTGCGCGAAACGTTTTTGCAACGCGACGGCAAATTGATGTGGCACAACAATCAATGGCGCCTGCAGGTGGCGGCAAATTCCGTAGACGTTTTGCTTGACAAACTTCCCTGGGGCATAGGATTTATCAAACTTCCCTGGATGCCCCATCCGATCATGACCGAATGGACGTAACATGAAAACCAGCACGGAAAAAAGCACCACCACGACGCAGCAAAAACAACCTGCGACGTCCTTCCTGCCCAAACAGGGAGAAGGCGCTTTTTTGCCTCCCGTGCAAACCAAATTGAAGGTGAATACGCCCGGTGACAGCTTTGAACAAGAAGCAGACGCCGTTGCCGACAAGGTCATGCGCGAGCCAGCGGTACAGGAACCCGTAGTGGAAAAACCAAGCGGCAAGGAAGTGATGCGCGCCTGCGCCGATTGCGCTGCACGAGAAGAACCTGTTGGAGAGGTCATGACCGTGAGGCGCAAGGAGACTGCAGCGGTTGAGGAAAAATCGGTGGAAAATGCCCCATCAATCATGCGCAAGGAAAACGGCGCCGCCAACTCAGCCACACCACAAGTTGCCAAAGCACTCAAGGGCAACGGGCAGCAGCTCGATGGCGGCGTACAACGCAACATGGAAAACCGTTTCGGCCGCGATTTTTCCGACGTACGTATCCACAACGATACACAAGCCGCCGAATCTGCCCAATCCATACAAGCCAAAGCTTATACCCACGGCAACCACATCGTTTTTGGTCCGGGTGAATACGCGCCCGAAAGCGAAGACGGTAAAAAACTGCTCGCCCACGAACTGGTGCACGTGCAGCAACAATCAGGCGTGGTTCAACGCAAAAGCAACGGCGCAGCACCTCCAGGTGGCAATCAATCGCAAGGCGGCGGCGCTGGAGGACAGTCGGAAGGCTCGGCCGGCGCCGGCGGACAACCGCAAAGCCCTGCAGCACCTGGCGGCGGAGCTCAGGCGCCACCACCGGCCCCTACTCCCGAAGCACTTCGCGAACCCATCGTGCTGGAAGCCCCGGAGGACCTGACGCCCGCCGCACAAGCTCGACTGAACCAATCCGAAGCACAGGCCGAAGGCGCCGCCGTAGCCCAAAGTACCCTGCCCTCGGATGCCGAACAAACCACCGAAGCGCGGGGCGGCGTGCAGGAACCCGTTGAAGAAACCGATGCGCGTGCAAGCGGCGCACTCGTAGGACTGCTCGGCGAACGGCCAGAACCAAGTCCGGAAATCGTAGAACTTTGCGAAAACATCAGGCGTGTCATCCGCGAAAGACGGCCGCCCGACGAGGACTCACTGCTTCAGGCAGACCCGGAAGCCGCGGCCACCGAAGCCGGAACGCAACTGAACAACAGCGTTCAGGGCGATTCCGACCGTGTGGGCGGCGAATACAACGACATCAACACACCTGCCAGCGGAACACCGGCCCAAAACGCCGCCCCCATCAGTACGCCCGATGCCGACGGCGGCGGTCCAAACATCAATGCAGCCCAAGCCACGCCCGATGCATTGGGCGAAGAAGACGTGTCGCTGGATGCCGATGTGGAACGCAGTCAACAACAAATGGACGATGCGGGCATGACCTCCGAACCCGCACAACTCATCGAAACCGGTCCGGTGGCCGATGCCCGTGGCGCCCAGGGCGAACTGGAAACAGCGGCCACGGAAGATCCAGCCCTTGTCTTGGCCGCACAGGATGCCTCACTCGGCAATGCACGAGACAACCTTTTGGCCCTACAGGCAAGCGCTGCACAGGCACTTTTGGCTTCGCGCACACGAACGGTGGGTGAGAGCTCGGGACAACAAACGGCCATGGTTGGCGATGAAGAAAGCCAGCGCGTTGCTGTAGCCACCGAAGCCGACAGGATATTCAACGACGCACAAACACAGGTGAACGATCTGCTGCAACCACTCACCTCCACAGCCATGGAAATGTGGAACACCGGAAAAACCCGGTTGGCTACGGAATTCAGACAACACCTCGACCGCGTGCAACGGTGGGTAGACGAACGGCATGAAGGCATGAGCGGTGCGCTGGTGGAAGTATGGGACGACTGGACCGGTATGCCTTCATGGGTCACCGAAGAATACGACGAAGCAGAACGCAGCTTTGGCGACGGCGTGTGCGAGCTGATCGTGGAAATTTCGACCTACGTGAACGGCATCATCCTCGCTTGCGAACAACTCATCGACAATGCCGACACCCAAATAAGCGAACTGTACGCCAGTCAACCCGCCGAATTGGCCGAATGGGCTGCCGCCGAACAGGTGCGTTTTGCCGAAAGACTGGAAGGTCTGCGCGGGCAGGTAAGCGAAACACGCGATAATTTCAACCGCGAACTTGCCAGCAGCGCCGCGCAGGCCGTGCAGGAAGTGCGCGAACAGGTGCACGCACTCCGCGAAAAAGCCAAAGGTATTTTGGGGCGTTTGGCCGACTCCATCGGCGCCTTCCTGGAAGACCCCGCGAAAGCCATCATCGACGGACTGCTGGCCCTGGTGGGCATCGATCCGGCGGCGTTTTGGGCTTTGGTGAACAGGGTGAGTGAGGTGATCGACCAGATCGCCAACGACCCGATCGGGTTTGCCCAAAACCTTATGTCGGCCATCGGCGCAGGATTTTCGCAGTTTTTCGACCGCATTGGCGAACACCTTCTGGGTGGATTACTCGACTGGTTGTTTTCGGGCCTTGGCGCCGTGGGTGTTCAGGTACCGCAGGACATGTCTTTGTCGAGCATTGTTACCTTTTTCCTGCAGCTCATGGGCATCACATGGGAGCGTATACGACGCCTGCTTGCTACCCACATTGGAGAGGAAAACGTGCAGTTGTTGGAGCAAGCTTTTACGCTCATCGCCGATTTGATCGCTTTGGGTCCGGCGGGCATTTTTGAAATGATCAAAGACCAGCTCGATCCGCAAAACATCCTCGATACCATCATTCAAATGGCAGTGGAAGCCCTGCGCGATGCCCTGATCACGCAGGTTGCTGCGCGCATCCTTCTGTTGTTCAATCCGGTGGGCGCCATAGCCCAGGCGATTGAGGCCATTTACAGGGTATTGAGCTGGATATTCAACAACGCCGCGCGCATTTTTTCGTTGATAGAAACTGTGGTGGGCGGTATGGCCGACATTTTGGCTGGCAACATTGGCGGCATGGCGACGGCGGTGGAGAACGCGCTTGCAAGGCTCATTGCACCGGTGATCGATTTTCTGGCGGGGTATGCGGGTTTGGGCACTTTGCCCGAGCGCATCGCAAATGCCGTGCGTGGGTTGCAGACCTGGGTGGAAGGCATCTTGAACCGGGTGATCGGTTGGCTGGCGGAAAGGGCCAGGGGATTGTTGCAGAGTTTGGGATTGGGTGGAGAGGATGGAGAAGGTGGGGATTCGGCCACCGATACTGAAGTTGGTGAAACGGTCCAGTTTTCTGCCGGCGGCGAGGGCCACCGGTTGTGG
>JBBSDH010000057.1:0-19536 GCA_038249605.1 Chitinophagales bacterium
ATTGGATTTTTGATTGGATTGGATTTTTGATTGGATTGGATTTTTGATTGGATTGGATTTTTGATTGGATTGGATTTTTAATTGTATTGGATTTTTAATTGGATTGGATTTTAATTGGATTGGATTTTTGATTGGATTGGATTTTTGATTGGATTGGATTTTTGATTGGATTGGATTTTTGATTGGATTGGATTTTTGATTGGATTGGATTCGCAGCCACGCTTTTTATTCCGCACTTGGTTCCCACGCTTCGCTGTGATGACAAGGTTTCCAGGCTTTGCTGGGATGACAAATTTCCAAATTTATGAAAGCTCGTGCATTTTTTTCCCCCTTGCTTTGGCTTGTTGCCATTACGGTTATGTCGGTGATGCCTTCGGTGCCTACGCCGGATTTCAAACTGGTGGCGCCCGACAAACTGGCGCATGCTTTTGTGTACGGTGTGTTGGTGTGGCTGGGCCTGCGTGCTTTTCGCCGCTACAGGCCCGATGCAGCTTTTCCTTGGATGCGCGGCTTCGGAATGTTTACCTTTGCTTCCGCTTGGGGCACCATGATGGAATACATACAGGGTGCGTACTTTCCCAGCCGTTTTTTTGAACTTGACGACATGATCGCCAACGCTGTTGGTGCTGCTACAGGTTGGTTGTTGTTCTTTTTTATTTACCGTAAATCCTGATTTTTACCATGGCCCTCATCATTCCCTGCCACGACATCGTACCCCAATTCGGCGCCAATTGTTTCCTGGCCGAAAACGCCACCGTCATCGGCGACGTACAAATGGGCGACGATTGTTCCGTGTGGTTCACGGCCGTTGTGCGCGGCGATGTAAATTTCATCCGCATCGGCAACAAGGTGAACATACAGGACGGCGCCATCATCCACTGCACGTACCAGAAATGCGGCACCACCATCGGCAACAACGTGAGCATCGGCCACCGGGCCCTCGTGCATGGCTGTACCATTGAAGACAATGTGCTCATCGGCATGGGCGCCATTGTGATGGACCAGGCGGTGGTGCAGGAAAACTGTCTGATAGCAGCCGGCGCCGTGGTGCTCGAAGGGATGGTGTGCGAAAGCGGCGGCGTGTACGCAGGCGTGCCCGCGCGCAGGGTAAAAGAAATGACCCCCGAATTGTTTGAGGGCGAAGTGCAACGCATCGCCAACAATTACGTTTTTTACGCCAGTTGGTTCAAGGGGTAGTTTTTACCACATAAGTCACCTAATTTTACTTTAGAACACATATTTATGTTGGAATGCTTTTGTGTTCTAAAATAAACTTAGGCGACTTATGCGGTAAAAACTGTTGCATTCATTTGAACTTAAATCCTGAAATATTTCCTTCGGCTTTGGTGCCGTTGTTTTTGTTTACGATCACTTTAAGGTCGTAAAGCAGCGATGTGTCCTGCGGGGAGGTAAATGAGTAGAGTATGTAAGGGCTGTAATATTGGTTGAGTCGGTCGAATGTTTTTTGCACAGAAAGCGTGGAATCCAAACCGGCACTGTAATAATACAAATAAAACAAGTCGCCCAACGACGAACCGGCCGGGTGGCCCGCGTCGAAATCCTGGAGGGTTACGATGTCGATGCTGGTGATCGGATATTTGGCGCCCTGGTCGCCGGGTTCATCGCAGGAGGTGCCAAAAGCCATGTTGGTGACCGTGGGCATGTAATTGGTGGCCAAAAAATCGACGTTGACAGGAGCTGCCATCAGTTCGGCCGTAGTGCCTTGCAAGGAAAAAACGTCGTCTCCCACTTTCAAAACATCCATAATGCTGTAATCAAAATAAGGCTTCACATCCGAGCATGGAACGCAGGCATCGATGAACCACAAACCTGCGGTAAAAAAGATAAGGGACAGGTGCTTTTTGTACATGAGTTGTATTTTAATGCAAATATAAGCTGGTCACCCCTTCCGCGCAAGGTACAAACCCGTCAAAATAACCCCCGTCCCCACCAGGTCGAAAATCCCGATGGCCTCCCCGTCGATGGCGCCAATGGCGAGTGCAGAAACGGGCAACAGGTACGTCACCGACGTGGCAAAAATGGGCCCCGTGCGCTGCAACAACCAAAAGTACATGATGGAACCCACCGCAGTTCCTATGATGGCCAGATAAGCCACATAGCTGAGCGCTTCCAATCCCTTCGGATTCTGCCACACCACTTGCCAACCGCCAGACAGGAACAAACCCACGATAAAAAATCCGCCGGTGATCATAAACGACGCCGCCCCGATGGCTGCCGGGTGCATGTCGCGCAGGTGTTTGTTCAACGAATTGGCATTGACGGCGTAACACACTGTGGCCAGTATGCAGAGGAATGCGAAAAAGTAGTGTCCGCCCGCCTGTACGCCGCTGTTATTCAAAATAAGTATGGCCGCTCCGGACAGCCCAAGCACCACACCCACCGCTTTCGACCAAGGCACTTTCATGTTGAAAAATGTGACGCCCAGGATGAGGGTAAACAGTGGCGTGAGTGAATTGAGCACGCCAGCCAAACTGCTCGACACATGCTGCTGCGCCACGGCAAAAAAGAAATTGGGAATGGCCGAGCCGAACAGGGCCACCACCACCAGCGGTTTCCATTTTTTCCAGTCTATCTTCGACCAGTACACCACAGCAAGCGGCATGTAAGCCCCCGTAGCGATCACCATGCGCCACATGGCCATCTGAACGGGTGAAAACACCGTCACCGCACGTTTGATGAATATAAAAGAAGCGCCCCAAATGAGGGACAAAAGCAACAAAACCAACCAGTCAAGGGTGGCAGGGGGGCGGTTGGACATGAACTCAGTCTGTTAGTCTGTTGGTCGACAGTCGACAGTGAAAAAAAGGAGCGTGAAAGTAGGTGTTTTGAGCGAGCCCGATTTTCATATCTACAACGAATGAAACGGTACAACTGTTGACTGTTGGCGTTGCAAATTTCATTTGTCGCAATCCATTTTTAAGGCAGTTAACTGGTGATACCTCCCAACGTTTTTCCTGAGGAAGAACCCGGTAAAACTTCGAACAGGAAAAATTAGCCGTAAACGATTTTGCATGTTGCAACGTTTACTTTCTTGAAAAACTTCCCAGCCTTGGTCAAACATCCCTTTCTCATCGCCCTTTTGCTCGTTTCCAGCGCCTTTTGTGCCACGGAAGTTACCGAGCCTGTCTATTTTATCCCCTGGCATCCCGACCGAAAGCTGACCATCGACGACTTTAAAGCGCCTACCCGAGGCAAACCTTTCGAAGCTGAAACCAACAGCATCATCAAATATGAATACGCTGGCAGCACCAACGAGGGTGGGGTAGTGCTGAAAGTAAATGCGTTTTTCGATACCCGAAAATCGTATTTCAAAGCGGAAAAAAACCGCGCCCAAGTGCTCGAACACGAACAAGGCCATTTCGACATCACCGAATGGTACGCCCGAAAACTCACCAAAGCTTTTAAGGACTACGCACCCAACGTAAGTATTTTGCAACAACAAGAAGACCGCATTTACAAACAAATTACCCGCGAATGGAAACAAACGCAGGCACAATACGACGAGGACATTTACCCCGACCCTTCCAAACAACAACCCTGGCTCAATCGGATCCGGACGGAAATTGATGCGCTGGAAGCTTATGCCGCGAAGGAAATCGTGGTACCGATTTAGTTGGTTGGTCTGAGGGACGGTTGAGGTGTCATCTTCGACGTAGGAGAAGGTGACATCTCAACCAGACCACTTTAAATCAATATTATTGAATTGTTAATTGGGTTGCGACGAGGAGAACAACGACCAACCAACCACCCGACTTTTACCATCTTTGCCCTTCATCAATTTTCTTTGGTATGTTCGGTCGCTTTCTGTTCCCACGCTTCACTCGGATGACAAATTCTGCATTCTGCATTCTGCATTCCGCATTCCCCCAAGCTGGGATGACAAATTCTGCATTCTGCATTCTGCATTCCGCATTCCTCAAGGCTGGGATGACAAATTCTGCATTCCGCATTCTGCATTCCGCATTCCCCCAAGCTGGGATGACAATCCTCTGCTTTTTGCTTTCGGCTTTCAACTTATTTTCCCAACAGCCTGCCCGACCCAAACTTGTGGTGGGCGTTGTGGTGGACCAAATGCGCTACGACCAGCTCTACCGCTACCAGTCGCAGTTTGGCGAAGGCGGTTTCAAACGGATTTTACGCGAAGGGTTTTCCTGCGAAAATACCCACTACAATTACATGCCCACTTACACCGGTCCTGGCCACGCCACCATTTACACGGGCACCACGCCTTCGCTTAATGGCATCATCGGCAACACCTGGTGGGATGCGGACTGGCGCGCCAGCCGTTACGTAACCGAAGACAAAAATTACAAAACCGTGGGGGCTCCCGATGGTAAATCAGGCTGGCATTCGCCTGCCGTGTTGTTGTCAACCACCATTACCGACGAACTACGCCTTTCCAACAACTTCCGCTCCAAAGTAGTCAGTGTTTGCCTCAAGGACCGAGGCAGCATCCTGCCCGCCGGGCATATTCCCAACGCCTGCTATTGGTTCGACGACGCCACGGGCAACTGGATTACCAGCACCTATTACCCCGATTCCATGGGACTGAATGCGTGGGTACAAAATTTCAACAAAGCCCGCAGCATTGATGCTTACCTCTCCAAACCCTGGGTACCCAAAATGCCCATCACGGAAAGCATTGAAAATTGGGAAGCGTTCAAATCCAACAAATACGGCGATGTCACTGGTGCTTTTCCGCACGATTTGCCCGGCTTGCGCAAAAGTGGCAGCAATTACGGCATCATCCGGACAACACCTTTCGGCAACAGCTTTACCCTCGATCTGGCTTTTGAAGCCATCGACAACATGCAGTTGGGTAAGGATGCCGACCCCGATTTTTTGTGCATCAGTTTTTCGGCCACCGACTATTGTGGTCACCAGTTTGGCATCCACGCCGCCGAAATGGAAGACATCTACGTGCGTCTCGATGCCGATTTCGAACGTCTGCTCAACGAGCTCGACAAAAAAGTGGGACCGGGCAATTACCTGCTGTTCGTCACCTCCGACCACGGCGGCGGCGAAACGCCTTCACACATGAAAACCCTGCGTATTCCGGCAGGCGTATACGAAGAAAGTAAAGCCGAAGCAGTGCTCGAAGGTGTTCTGGCCCGGGAACTCGGCGTTGCGGCCGATTACATCCACGAGGTGGCCAACCAACAGATCTGGCTCAACTGGGAAGCCATGGAAAGTCTCGAGCTTGACCCGAACGATGTCGCAGACGTAATCATCGATTTCCTGCAGCAACAGCCCGGCGTTTTTGATGCCATGACCATCGAACAAATGTTCATGATGCCTTCCGATTATCCCTACGCGCCGGAAATTCGCCGGGGAATAAACAACAAACGCTCGGGCGACATGCTCTACAACCTCGAGCCCGGTTGGCACTCCGATGATCAATTGTTCGGTACGGGTGGCGCTGCCCACGGCAGTCCGTACAGCTACGATACCCACGTGCCGCTGCTTTGGTTCGGCACACAGGTGCCACGCGGTACTACCCATGCACCGGTGAGCATCACCGACATTGCGCCTACGCTCGCTGCCATGTTGCGCATCATGGAGCCCAATGCCAGCACAGGAAAAGTCATAGAAGCATTGTTTAAACGTTAAATCAACATGTTGCAACAGTTTCTCGAACGTCATTACCGCTGGGTTTTGTTCGCCCTGATACCCATCCTTGGTTTGGCACTGCATTGGAACATCTGGACCAAACCATTGCTCGGTGTGCATGTTTGGCGTCAAGCGCAGACCCAGATCAACATCGAGAATTTCGCATTCGAGGATTTCAACCTTTTCCATCCGCGCATCAACGACCGTGGAACGAATTCCGGCATTCAACGCATGGAATTTCCACTCATGCAGTGGCTTTTTGCCGGTGTTTACAAGCTGTTCGGCAACCACCTAATCATCTCCAGGTTGCTGAGCTGGCTTATCGGGCTGTTTTCCGTTTGGGGCATGTTTATGCTGTTTCAGGCGGTTTTTAAACACCGTGCAACAGCGGTGGCTGGCGCCTGGGCCTTCCATTTTTCGCCCCTGATGTTTTATTACAGCCTCAATCCGCTGCCCGATAATTTTGCCCTGTGCTGTTCTATTTGGGGCATGGCGTTTTTTCTGCGCCGGATTCGGGAAGATAAGTTCAGGCTGACGGTGCCTGCCGCAATCCTGTTGGGACTTGGCGCCTTGTGTAAGTTGCCTTTTGTCGTTTTTTTTGCCCCCATTGGATTTTACCTGCTTTTTCAATCAAAATCAGCCTCTAAATTTAAAGAAATGGTGGTGTATTCGGCAGGATTCGTCCCGGTGGCTGCCTGGTATGTTACCGTAGTTCCTACCTGGCATGGCAATGGTATCGTTCAGGGTATTTTGGAAAATTCAAAATCATGGAGCGAACTGGTAGGTATTGTATGGGGGCACATCATTTCCAATTTGCCTGAGTTGTTCATCAACTACGCCTCCGTTCCATTTTTTGTAGCCGGTTTTTACTATTTTTTTAAAAAATGGAAAAACAAACAACCCTTTGCCGGCGTGTTTTTAGTTTGGAGCGCAGCCGTTTTGTTTTACTTTTTCTTCGAACTAAACCAGATTGGCAGCGAACACGACTATTACCTTTTTCCTTTTTTACCCCTGATCTTTTTGCTTGTTGCCGGCGGCATGTACGGACTGTGGGATCACAAAAGCATTTTTTGGCGCTATTTCCTGCCCGTTGCCATGCTGGTGATGCCTCTAACGGCCTACCTGCGTGTTCAATCAAGGTGGTCGGACAAAAATCCGGGGTTCAACAAAGATTTGCTGGATCACCGAGAAGCTTTACAATCGGCTGTTCCGAACACCGCGTTGTGCGTGGTGGGCAACGACGTATCGCACCACATCTGGTTTTACCACCTCGACAAAAAAGGCTGGGCTTTTGATGGCGACCGCATCGACGAACGTTGGTTGTCCGAAAGGATAAACTGGGGTGCGCAATACTTGTACACCGATGCGCGACACCTCGAAACACGTGAGGAACTTCGGCCCATGCTCGACAGTTTGCTGGGCGAATACGGCTCCATCAGGGTATGGAAACTTGGTTTGCCGCCGTCCAAAACTATCCGCTGATGGTGTAACGCACGTATTTGATCGTACGCCCTTTTTCCAGGTGCATGCCTTCGTACAACGTTTTGATGTTGAGTTCAGGGTAAACGAGCGGACTGGCGTAGATGTCGTCGTTGTGGTAAAGCAGGTTGCAAAGCGGATCGGCGTCTATGGTATCCAGGGAAAACTGGTAAAAATCGGGGTCGTCGTGTTTGAGGTGCACCAGTCCACCCGGCTCTAGGATTTGCCTGTATTTTTCAAGAAAAAACGGTGAAGTAAGCCTTCGGTTTTCCTTGCTGGCCCTGGGAAATGGGTCGGGAAAGGTGATCCAAATTTCCTGAACTTCGCCGGGAGCGAAAAAGAGGTGGATGAATTCGATGCGTGTGCGCAGGAAGGCGGCGTTGTGGGTGTTGTCGTGAAGTGCTTTTTTAGCGCCTTTCCAGATCCGGTTGCCTTTGATGTCGACGCCGATGAAATTGCGGTCCGGGTAACGGCTTGCCAAAGCCACGGTGTATTCGCCACCACCGCACGCGAGTTCCAGGGTAATGGGATTGTTGTTTTGAAAATGCGTTTCGCGCCATTGGCCGCGCAGGTCGACGGGTCGCATGCCCACGCCAACGAGCGACGGGTTGTCCATGTCGTAGCATTCGTACACGTTTGGAAAACCTTGTACTTCAGCAAATTTACGCAGCTTGTTTTTACGTGCCATAATCAGAATTTGGGGCGCAAAAGTACGTTTTAGCAAGCGGCGGGCAGCGGGCAGCGGGCAGTATTTTGTTTTCCTGCCATCAAAACTGCCTGCTGCCTGCTACCCGCTGCCTGCTAACACGTACTTTTGCACTTATGAACTTCTTAACTCTGGAAAATGTCACCAAATCGTACGGTGAAAAAGTCCTTTTCAAAAACATCAGCCTGCACATCGACAAGGGGCAGAAAATAGGTCTGATCGCCAAAAACGGTACCGGCAAAACAACCCTCATGCGTGTGATTGCCGGCCGAGAAGGCAGTGAAGGCGAAAACGCCAAAATCACACTCCGCAAGGACACTCGGATTGGCTGGCTCGACCAGGAACCCAAATTCCACCCCGAAATAGACGTGCTTGGTGCGGTGCTCGACGACAGCAACCCCATGGTGCGGGTGCTCCGTGCGTACGAACACGCTCTGGCACATCCCGAAAACCCCGACGAACTGCAGGAAGCCATGGCCGCCATGGAACTGCACCAAGCCTGGAATTTTGAAGCGCGCATCAAGGAATTGTTGTTCCGTTTCAGTTTGCACAACCTGGAACAAAAGGTGCGCAACTTGTCGGGCGGACAACAAAAACGCCTCGCCCTCGTCAAAATCCTGCTTGAAGAACCCGATTTTCTCATACTCGACGAACCTACGAACCACCTGGATGTGGACATGATCGAGTGGATCGAAGAATACCTGCAGCAACCCGGAATCACCTTGTTTATGGTGACGCACGACCGGTATTTCCTGGAAAACGTTTGCGACAGCATCATCGAACTCGAGGGCGGACAACTGCGCCGCTATTCGGGCAGTTACGCCGACTACCTGGAAAAAAAGGCCCTGCACGAAGAAGTAACAGCTACGACCTACGACCGCCAGAACAAGATGCTCAAACGTGAGCTGGATTGGGTGCGCCGGTCGCCGCAAGCTCGAACCACCAAGGCCAAGGCACGGGTGGATGCTTATTTCGACCGAAAAGAAAGCAACGATTCGCTGAAAGTGAAGAAGGACGAAATGAGTCTTCAGATCAAAGAAAACTGGTTGGGCGGCAAAATTCTGGATTTGCACAATGTGAGCAAAACCTACGGCACCCGGACGCTCATCGAACCTTTTACCTACAAATTCAAACGCCGCGAAAGGGTTGGCATCGTTGGCCCCAACGGCGCTGGCAAATCCACTTTTTTGCAACTGCTGACCCAAAGTCTGGCCCCCGACAGCGGTAAAGTGGTGGTGGGAGAAACCGTCATTTTTGGTTTTTACCGTCAGGAAGGCATCCAAATGGCCGAAGACCGACGTGTGATCGACGCCGTGCGCGACATTGCCGAAGTGATTCCGCTCGAAAAAGGCAAAGAACTCACCGCCGCCCAATTGCTTGAAAGATTCCTGTTCACCAGGTCACAGCAGCAGGTGTACGTAAGCCAACTTTCCGGTGGCGAACGCCGCCGCCTGTACCTGCTCACCGTGATCATGAAAAACCCCAATTTCCTCATCCTCGACGAGCCCACCAATGACCTCGACGTGCTCACCCTTCAGGTGCTTGAGGATTTCCTCGAAGATTATCCCGGCTGCCTCGTGGTGGTAACCCACGACCGGTATTTCATGGACAAACTGGTAGACCACCTGTTCATCTTCGAGGGACATGGTAAAATCGTGGACTTCAACGGCAGCTACGCCGAATACCGCGCCATAAAACGTGCGGAAGACATACAGCGCAAGGTCCAAGAACGTTCATCGACCAGCCAACAACCAACTTTAGGTATTGAACAAAAGATCGGCCTCACCGCATCGGAGCGCAACGAGGTGAAAAAACTGGAAAAGGAAATTGCACAATCGGAATCACGCAAGGCGGTAATCATGGAAAAATTCAACGACCTGAACCTTCCCGCAGCCGAAATGAGTAAACTTTCCGATGAGCTCGGGAAACTCCAGGAAATGCTGGAAACCAAAGAGATGCGCTGGCTCGAACTGGCCGATCGTTAAGTTTGGAGTTTGGAGTTTGGAGTTTAAAGTTTGAAGTTTAAAGTTTAAAGTTTGAAGTTTAAAGTTTAAAGTTTAAGGCGAAAATAAATTGACGTTCAGTGTTTTACGCTTTAAACTCCAAACTCCGAACTCCAAACTTTAAACTCTTCTCTCCGCCATTTTTTCCTTCACCCTTTTCCATTCTGGACCCATGAGGCGGTTCATGGATTTGTCTACCATGTAAAGGCGGGCGATGTTGGCCAGTCCGCGCATGCGCGATGAAACGGAGCCGAACGAGCGCAGGCTGATGGAATAGCCGCCGTCGGTGTATTCGATGAAATGCCAGTAACCCGAAGGCATAAACAGGGTTTCGCCGGGTTGAAGCATGATGTCGTAGCCCACGGCGTTGGCGAGGGCTGGGTATCGGTTGTAGTCAGGATTGCGGGGGTCGACAAGGCTGGCGACGGTAAACGGGAGCTGGTAAAGGTTGCGGCTTTGATCGGGGGCAAACAAAATGACACGTTTGCGTCCGTAGATTTGGTTGAGGAAGACGTGGCTCATGTCGATGTCAAAGTGCAAACCGACAGACGATCCTTCGCCGCCGAAAAACATAAACGGCAGTTCGTTCACAAAGCCGTCCATGATGTCCGGAATGTTGAAATCGCGGCGCAGTTCGGGAGCGGATTTGAAAATGTTCCAAAGGAAAATGCGTAAGTCGGTGGGGCCTGTTTCCAAAAGCTCGAGGTAATCCCTGAAAGGAATGGTTTTTTCTGCGGCCAGGTAGTACTTGCCGGGTTGTGCATGGTTTTTGGAAACAACAGGCACCATGAGGTGACCGTATTGTTTTTTGAAGTAGTTTATGGTCCAGTTTTGGTGCGCCGACCAGTTTTGGGTGAGGTCGGTAAAAACGACTGGTTTGGAAGGGGTTAAAAATTCGGCGGCAAAGGCCTCACGTGTTGGTCCATGCCTGCGTTCAACGGGGAGTAGTTTCATCATAAACGAAACATTTGAAATCCAAAGTGGCAAATTGACAGAAAAAATTGGTTAGGGGGTAAAAGTAAAACCAACTTGGGGTACTTTCAGAGGAATTTTGCTTACTTCATCCCTATCTTGTGCCCGAAATCGAAGAAGCAAATTATGGCTGCTGAATGTTGACCTTTCAGCGCCCCAATTACCAAATAAAGTTTGTTTATGACCGTTCGTGTTCTTGACAAGAAGGCTCCGGATGCTCTTGCAGTTCCCTTATTTCTAGGAGAGCAACTTGCATCACAGCTCGTTGAGCTGGCCGATAAAGCCGGTTTGGATGCTGCTACCTTGCAAAACGATTTTCATGCTGAGGCGAAAGAGGTGATCGTTTTGTATCCCAACAACAATCCCGGGCGGCGATTTTACCTTATCGGGATGGGGAAAACCCAGGGTTTTGCCGATGTACAAAACGCCTTGCGTTCTTTTTGCCATCGGTACAAATCCAAACTACCCGCCAGGCTTGGCATTGATCTTCGACATTTTTCTGCAGAGGAGTTTCCGCGTGTGTGCGAAGCGACCGTAAGTGGTCTTTTGCTCGGCTTGTACCGTTTTGACGCTTTTCCCAAAGCAAAAAACGCAAACGAAACGCAGGTGTTCGGCAATGAAAAATCGGGCATCGACATCATGGCGGCAACCGAACTTATCGGTGTGGCAACATCTTCGGCGCAACGCGCAGAAGTGATGGCTGGCGTTACCAAACGTGCATTCGACCTCGTTAATGCTCCCGGCAATCAGAAAACACCAGAAATGATGGCCGAAGCTGCTTTGAAAATGGGTAAGGAATACGGTTTCAACGTGCGTGTTATCCGCAGTGAAGCGCTCGCAGAAGAAGGCGTTAATGCACTGCTGGCCGTAGGCAAAGGAAGCGAGCTGCCCCCCTTGTTGCTGGTTTTGGAATACGGGCACAAAACCCGCAAGAAAAAAACGCCCTCGTTTGGACTGGTTGGAAAAGGCATCACCTTCGATACCGGGGGCATCAGCATCAAACCTTCCACGAACCAGCATTTTATGAAAAGCGACATGGGCGGTGCCGCTGCTGTCCTCGGCGCTTTTGCCGTTGCCGCCAAACTTCAGTTGCCCTTACGCTTGGTCGGCGCCATTCCGGTTGCCGAAAACATGCCCGACGGCAAAGCGGTGAAGCCAGGCGACGTGATCCGAACATATGCTGGAAAAACCGTGGAAGTGACCGATACCGACGCCGAAGGCAGGCTGGTGATCGCCGATGCGCTCGCTTACCTGCTCAAACAAGAAACCCCCCATGTACTACTCGATGTAGCCACGCTCACGGGGAGTGTAATCCGAACCCTGGGATACCATGCAGCAGGATTGTTTACATCCAACGACCAATTGGCAGCAAGTTTATCTGCTGCAGGCGCAGCTTGTGGCGAAAAATTGTGGCGTTTGCCCCTTTGGGATGAATACGGCGCCGACCTGAAAAGCGATGTGGCCGATTTGCGCAACTTCACGGGCAAACCCATGGCCGAAGCCAGTAGCGCCGCCAAATTTATCGAACATTTTACCGCAGCACATCCTGCCTGGGCACACATCGACATCGCCGGTGTAGCTTTTGGCGATTCGGAATTTGCACAATCCAAAAGCGCCACCGGCTTTGGTATACGTCTTTTGACAGAATTTATGGAAAACTGGAAGGAAAAAGAGGCGTAAAACTGAATTTTTGTACAGAAAAACTACCTTTGCGGCCGTTATCCGCCTTTGCATTATTTCATTTTTTTTCTTCATTTTAGCAGCGGGCTTGTGTACACGACAACGCAGGCATGGGTTCGCAGTTCAATTCCTCCATGGCTGATATTTCCAAACTTACAGAACTGGCCGCACAAGTACGCCGCGACATTGTCCGCATGGTGTACAACGTGCAGAGCGGCCACCCGGGTGGCTCTTTGGGCTGTACCGAATTTTTTGTTGCCCTCTACGGCAACGTCATGAAACACAGTCCGAAACCCTTCCGCATGGAAGGTAAAAACCAGGACCTGTTTTTCCTTTCCAACGGCCACATTTCGCCGGTTTGGTACAGTGTTTTGGCCCATACGGGTTATTTCCCCGTAGCCGAACTCAACACCTTCCGCAAACTCAACAGCCGTTTGCAAGGCCACCCGGCTACCCACGAAGGTTTGCCGGGCATACGCATCGCTTCCGGTTCGCTGGGCCAAGGCATGTCGGTAGCCATCGGCGCCGCACTCGCCAAACGCCTCGACGGCGACAAACGCACGGTGTTTTGCCTCACCGGCGACGGTGAATTGCAGGAAGGCCAGTGCTGGGAAGCCATCATGTTTGCCGCCCACAACAAAGTGGACAACCTGGTGGTGACGGTGGATTGGAACGGCCAGCAAATTGACGGTTCGACCAACCACGTTTTGAGCCTCGGCAACCTGCCCGCCAAATGGAAAGCATTCGGCTGGGATGTACTTGTCCTCCAGGAAGGCAACAACCTGGAAGCCGTGATCGCCATGCTTCGCAAAGCCCGCCGCCGCTGCGGCAAAGGCAAACCCGTGGTCATCCTCATGAAAACAGAAATGGGATACGGCGTCGATTTTATGCAGGGAACCCACAAATGGCACGGCAAAGCACCCAACCAGGAGCAGTTTGAATCGGCCATGAAACAATTGCGTGAGACGAGCCTTGGAGATTATTGACCAAAAGGGCAAAATTTGGTCCCGCAAAACTGGGGGTTGGATTACAGTCCAACCATAATTTAACATGGAAACCCATTTTCCATCCATTTATTAAGGAAAAACAATGAAACTCGACAACATAACTTCTTCCGGCACCAAAGCTACCCGCGACGGTTTCGGCGCCGGACTCCTTGAACTCGGACACAAAAACCCCAACGTGGTGGGCCTAACAGCCGACCTCATGGAATCGCTGCAAATGCAACATTTCCAAAAAGAATTTCCTGAGCGGTTTTTCCAGGTGGGCATCGCCGAAGCCAACATGATGTGCATCGCCGCAGGTTTGGCAACCGGAGGCAAAATTCCTTTCACAGGAACTTTTGCCAATTTCAGCACGGGCCGCGTGTACGACCAGATTCGCCAAAGCATCGCGTATTCGAATAAAAATGTGAAAATATGCGCTTCCCACGCCGGCCTCACGCTGGGTGAAGACGGCGCTACGCACCAAATCCTGGAAGACATCGGCATGATGCGCATGCTGCCGGGTATGACGGTGATCAATCCGTGCGATTTCGCCCAAACCAAAGCCGCTACCATCGCCATCGCCGAACACAGCGGTCCGGTGTACCTGCGCTTCGGTCGTCCGGCATGGCCCATGTTTACCGACAGCCTCAAGTTCGTGATCGGCAAGGCCCTACACCTCGCCACAGGCAAAGACGTAACCATTTTTGCTACCGGGCACCTTGTTTGGACGAGCATCGAGGCCGCCAAAGAACTCGCTGCCGAGGGTGTTTCCTGCGAAGTCATCAACATCCACACCATCAAACCGCTCGACGAAGAAGCCATCCTCGATTCGGTGAGCAAAACCCGCGCCGTGGTGGTGGCCGAAGAACACCAGCGCAACGGCGGTTTGGGCGACGCCATCGCCAACCTGCTCGTGCACAAAATGCCTGTACCCATGGAATACGTGGGCGTAAAGGATTCGTTCGGCGAAAGCGGTAAACCTTCCGAATTGCTGGAGAAATACGGATTGGGTAAAAAAGATGTGATCTGGGCGGTAAAGGATGTCCTGGATCGGAAGAAATAGGATACAGCCTAAACTTTGTTTGTAAAAAACGTTTGTCGGTATGAACATTATGGATCCTTACAACCACCTGTTTCCCGACATTGAAGCCGACCTGCGCCGTGAATGGTCTGAAAAAGGCCGCCTTGTTGCGGCGCAGGACGGCGACATTTTGCTGCAAACCGGTCAGAACATCCGCAGCACCATGATCGTGCTGGAGGGATTGGTGAAATTGTACCGTGAAGACGACGAGGGCAATGAGTTTTTTATGTACCACCTACACCCCGGCGACGCCTGTGCCCTGTCCATGATTTGCGACCGAAATTACCGTGCCAGCGCCGTGACCGCCAAAGCCGTGGGCACTACCAAACTGCTGGCCATCCCCATCGAACAAAGTGAAAATTGGATGCGGGAGTACCGAACTTGGTACCATTTTGTGGTGGGTACCTACCGCCGTCGGTACGAAGAACTGCTCGAAACCATCGACCACATCGCCTTCCGCAACATGGACGAGCGCCTTGAATTTTACCTGCGCCGACACAGCGATTCGTTAAAAACCAAGGTGTTGAACTTCACCAACACCGAAATTGCTCAGGACCTGAATTCCTCGCGCGAAGTCATTTCCCGGTTGATGAAAAAACTTTCGGAAGCCGGCAAGGTGCGGCTGCTGAAAAACGGGATTGAAATCATTAAACTTTAGGACAGCGGGCAGTCCGGTAACGCGGCGTTTACGCCGCAATGTATGTGCGGCATTCATGCCGCATCAAAAGGTAACGCGGCGTTTACGCCGAATCCATCCCAGCATCATTATTTTGGCGCTTTCCCCAATGTATCGGACTGACAACAATTTTCCTCGGGTGTGACACAAGTCACGGTTTGAGCGCTTGCGATGGTTGCAACTTTGCAGTATTGTTTTCACCACCAACGCTTGTTACATCATGAAAATTGAACAGATCTATACCGGATGCCTCGCGCAAGGCGCATACTACATTGAAAGTGATGGCGAAGCCGCAGTGATTGACCCGCTGCGCGAAGTGACGTCCTACATCAACAAGGCAAAACAAGACAACGCCAAAATCAAGTACGTTTTTGAAACGCACTTCCACGCCGACTTTGTGAGTGGTCACATCGATCTGGCCAAAAAAACCGGCGCAACCATAGTTTTCGGCCCCACGGCCCAACCTGGCTTCAAAGCTTACACGGCCAAAGACAACGAAGAATTCAAAGTGGGCAAACTCACGTTCCGCGTGTTGCATACGCCCGGCCATACCATGGAAAGCGCCTGCTTCCTGCTTTTGGATGAAAAAGGCAAAGAAATTGGTCTTTTTTCAGGAGACACACTGTTCATCGGCGATGTTGGCCGTCCCGACCTGGCTCAAAAAGCCGCACACATGACCCAGGAACAACTCGCCGAGTTGCTCTATGATTCGCTGCGCAACAAAGTAATGCCCCTGCCCAACGACGTGATCGTTTACCCTGCCCACGGCGCCGGATCGGCTTGTGGCAAAAACATGTCGAAAGAAACCACCGATATCCTAGGCCATCAAAAAGAAACCAACTACGCCCTGCGCGCAGACATGTCCAAAGAGGAGTTCGTAAAAGAAGTACTCAGCGGTCTGGTAGCGCCTCCTGCTTATTTCCCACTCAATGTGGGCATGAACAAACAGGGCTACGACAGCATCGACGACGTTCTGAAACGCGGTACCCAGGCACTGTCGCCCCGCGCATTTGAAGTAGCGGCCGAAGAAACCGGCGCCCTCATCCTCGACACCCGCGATCCGGAAGTTTTCGCCAAAGCATTTGTGCCCAACAGCATCAACATCGGCATCGACGGCCAGTTTGCCCCGTGGGTGGGCGCCATGATCCCCGACGTGAAACAACAAATCCTCATCATTGCCGACGAAGGCCGCGAAGAAGAGGTGGTAACCCGCCTTGCCCGCGTGGGTTACGACTACTGTCTCGGCTACCTTAAAGGCGGCGTTGCAGCCTGGGAAAATGAAGGTTTTGAAACCGATACCATCCAGCGTGTTGATGTGGACGACCTGGCGGAACTCGTTGCCAAAAAACCGGACGTACCGGTGTTCGACGTGCGCAAAAAAAGCGAATACGACAGCGAGCACGTCATCGGTTTCGAAAATGCTCCGCTCGATTTCATCAACGAATCGATGAACAGCATTCCGAAAAACAAAACCGTGTACATCCACTGTGCCGGCGGTTACCGCTCCATGATTTTTACCAGCATCCTGCGTGCACGCGGTTACGACAACCTCATCGACGTGCGTGGAGGTTTCAAAGCCCTCAAGGAAGCCGGAACACTGAA
This sequence comes from Chitinophagales bacterium, assembly GCA_038249605.1. GTDB lineage: Bacteria > Bacteroidota > Bacteroidia > Chitinophagales > Saprospiraceae > M3007. The sequence continues at coordinate 16,817 of JBBSDH010000057.1, forward strand.
AGTGAGCGATTACGTTTGCCCAAGCACCATGCTGTAATGTAAGTTCAAAGTTTAAAGTTTAAAGTTTAAAGTTTAAAGTAGGCTGGCAGTAGGCAGAGGGCGGTAGGTAGTGTGATCTGCCTGCTGCCTACTAATTTTAAATATGAGAAAAATATTCCCGATTCTTTTTGGCGTTCTGGTATCGCTGTCGCTTGACGCTCAGAACGGCAAAGACTCTGCCCGTACCCTACTCGACGCTTTTCAGCAAGGGCAATTTCAGGGCAATTTCCGTTCGTACTTTATGGTCACAGACAACAAGCCGGGCTTGTCCGATTACCAAGCTTTGGCAGCAGGCGGCGGCTTGTACTACGAGTCGGCAGCCTTTCACGGGTTCAACATGGGCATTGGCGGAGCGTTCAACTTCAACCTGACCAGCTCCGATTTGGGTGCGAAAGACCCGGCTACCGGTGCGTCAAACCGTTATGAAATCGGTCTATTCGACGTGGAAAATCCGTACAATACCAACGACCTCGACCGTCTGGAGGCCTTATGGTTGCGTTATGCCTGGAAAAAGTCAAGCGTCACGGTCGGCAGTCAGAACCTGAGCACGCCTTTCATCAATCCGCAGGACGGTCGCATGCGCCCAACCGTGGAAACGGGCCTTTGGGCCAGCTTTGGTGACTTGCCCAACACCAAAATTGAAGGAGGCTGGATCTGGAGCATTTCGCCCCGAAGCACGGTAAAATGGTACAGCATTGGCGAATCTATTGGTTTGTATCCCAAAGGACTCAATCCCGACGGTACCGCCAGTGGCTACCCCGAAAACGTATACAGCGACGGCGTCGGATTGCTGGGCATCACGCGGAAAATGGGTAAAAACCTGAAATTGCAATTGTGGGATCAATACGTAGAGAACGTGTTCAACACGGCCATGATTCAGGCCGATTACAACAATCCTTTAAACAACGGCGACCATTTGCTCTTTGGATTGCAATTCACGCATCAGGATGCAATAGCCGACGGCGGTAATCCTGAACCCGAAATGGCCTATTTCCCCAAAGGCGCTCAATCCAACGTCTTCAGTACCCAGGCCGGCTGGGAGCGCGGCGCGTGGCAGGCTTTGGCAGCGTATACCCACGTTACCTCCGACGGCCGTTTCCTTTCCCCACGTGAATGGGGCCGCGAACCGTTTTACACCTTCATGGCCCGCGAACGCATCGAAGGCAGTGGCGACCTACACGCCGCTACCATTCGTGGCATCTGGACGGCGCCCTCCAAAAAATGGCGCATCGAATGGGGATACGGCCATTATTATTTGCCCGACATCAAGGATGTTTCCCTCAATAAATACGCCTTTCCCGCCTTCCGCCAGTTCAATACCGACGTGCGTTACAGCTTTGGCGGCGTATTGGAAGGTCTGCGCGCACAAATGTTGTTTGTTTGGAAAGGCCGTATTGGAAATGTGTACGGCAACGACAAATATGTGATCAATAAGGTGGAGATGACGCATTACAACCTGATTTTGAACTATGCGTTTTAGTGGCCTTGGGTGGAATTTGAAAGACGAAATAAGATGTCCGGGTTTTGAAGTTTGATTTTGCACCGCAAAGTGTCACTTCACCCAATGACCCAGGTCACTTCATCGTGTTGGGGTAAATGTGATATTTGTACCAACAATCAAATTTAAAATAATTTCCATTATGAAAACGAACATGGGTACTACCGACCGCATCATTCGCCTCGTCATCGCTGCGGTTTTGGCATTTTTGTATTTCAGCGGCACCCTTACCGGTACGTTAGGCATCGTTGCACTTGTTGTAGCGGCCGTCTTTACCCTCACAAGTTTGGTGAGTTTTTGCCCGATGTATTCCCTGTTGGGCATGTCCACTTGCACGCTTGGGAAGCGGGGTGTTTAAGCGCGTTTTCGCCATCAAAAGCAGGATGCACTTGAACAGTTAAGTTATTAACATAAGTTCTGACTTAGGAGCCGTCCTTCAGAGGGCGGCTCTTGTAGTTTTATTTCACCCCGTGATGTAGCAGATGCTTATCTGTGTTTTGCTTATGCGTGGTGATTTAAAATATATGGATTTATTTTTTATAAATCCTGTTGTATTTTAATTTTTTACCAAGAAAAGCTTACCTTTGTCCCGGCAAGTCGCCATAACAACTTTTTAATTTTTCTATTATGTACACAGGAACTGTAAAGTTCTTCAACGAAACCAAAGGATTTGGTTTTGTCGTTGACAACTCTTCGAAAGAAGAAATCTTCGTTCACGTAACCGGTCTCATCGACAACATTCGCGAAGGCGATACGGTAACGTTCAACACCGAGCGCGGAAAAAAAGGAATGAACGCAGTTGATGTGAAGATCGCCTAAGCAGCGGTTCGAACTTCTTTTGATAAGAAATTCTGATGCGAGAGCTGTCCCTGAAAATGGGGCGGCTCTTGTTGTTTTTTGGGCTTAGGTGTTAAAAATTATGAACTTATCAAGAAACTGCCTATAATTGTGATGACAAGTTGTCATAACACATTTTAATTTTTACACAATGAATACTGGAACAGTAAAATTTTTCAACGAATCCAAAGGCTTTGGCTTCATCGTTGACAACTCTTCGAAAGAAGAAATCTTCGTTCACGTAACCGGTTTGATCGACAACATTCGCGAAGGCGACGTTGTGACCTACAACACCGAGCGTGGCAAAAAAGGAATGAACGCAGTTGATGTGAAGATCGCCTAAGCA
>JBBSDH010000058.1:0-19536 GCA_038249605.1 Chitinophagales bacterium
AAGGGAACCTGAGCGTATAGTTATTCCTTTGTACATTGTGAATGGGCATTTTGTGCCCGGCGGATATGGATCTTTGCCAACCTACCTTAAATTTGCGTTCAAGTCTCCTTAAAATCCAATCCAATCTTCCCAAATCCTTTTTACAATCCCAGTGAAATCCCCATCCCCAAAATCCCAAAAATCCAGGTTAAGACAGATGCAAAAATTATCCATGGAAGAACTTGGCCGACCAAGCGTTGAGGATTTTTCCAAGCAATCCAAAATACCGCTGGTATTGGTGCTCGACAACATCCGATCGGGCATGAATGTAGGATCGTTGTTCCGAACAGCCGACGCTTTTGCCCTCGAAAGTTTGTTTTTGTGCGGCATCACGGCCCGTCCGCCCCACCGTGAAATTTTAAAAACTGCCCTTGGCAGTACGGATACTGTCGCTTGGACAGCATACGACCATACAACCGATGCCTTGGTAAAATTGCGTTCGGAAGGTTACCAAATATGGGCGCTTGAACAAAGTACACCACGAACATGGCTAAATGCTTTTGAACTTCCTTCTGAAAAAAAAGTAGCGCTTGTACTTGGAAACGAAGTTGACGGCGTTGCCGACGACGTTTTGGACCTGTGCGACGGCGCGCTGGAAATACCACAATTTGGGACCAAACACTCCTTGAATGTGGCAGTAGCAGGTGGAATTGCCTGTTGGGAGCTTTCAAAACAATGGCGACTGAAGCCCTGAACGTTTGAAGGAAATTGCTATTATTTACACTTGACAGTAAATAATCTGTTACCTTTGCAGCGCTTTCAGTCTGAAATGCACGGCAAGTTGTCGTTTCGGCAATTGTGTTCTGCGTGTTTTTTATGGGTTTAACGCCCCATACCCTCTCCCGCCTGTACCCTTGCCGATCAATTTTATTTTTAACAATCATACATGACATTCAAAGATTTAAATCTCACGGAACCTATATTCCGTGCAATTCAGGAGGAGAATTATACCCACCCTACCCCCATTCAGCAACAAGCCATTCCGATCATATTGCAAGGACACGACCTTCTGGGTTGCGCCCAAACCGGCACGGGTAAAACCGCAGCCTTTGCTGTACCGATGCTTCAGTTGCTAAGCAGCAAACCCGCTCCTCAAAACCGCTCGATCCGGGCACTCATTCTTACCCCTACCCGCGAACTGGCCATCCAGATCGATGAAAGCTTCAAAGCTTATGGCAGGCATACGCGCCTGCGCAGCATGGTCGTTTTCGGCGGCGTTTCGCAACACGGTCAAACAGAATCACTGCGCCGCGGCACCGACATCCTTATTGCTACACCCGGCCGCTTGCTCGACCTGATCAATCAGAAATACATCAACCTCAAACAACTTGAGATTTTTGTGCTCGACGAAGCCGACCGCATGCTCGACATGGGTTTTGTGCACGATGTAAAACGCGTCATCTCCCACATCCCACAGCAACGCCAAACATTGTTCTTTTCGGCAACCATGCCTGCAGAAATCAGTAAACTCGCCGATTCCATTTTGAAAAACCCGAAACGTGTTGAAGTCACTCCGGTGTCGTCAACCGCTGAAAAAGTGAGACAGGCTGTGTATTATGTGGATAAAAACGACAAAAAATCGCTGCTCATCCATCTCTTGCAAGACACGGACATCGAATCGGTACTGGTATTTACCCGCACCAAACACGGCGCCGACAAGGTAGCCCGTGATGTGGTTAAGGCTGGCATCAGCGCAGAAGCCATCCACGGCAACAAATCACAAAATGCCCGCCAACGCGCTTTGCAAAATTTCAAAACCCGTGCAACGCGTGTACTGGTAGCTACAGACATCGCCGCGCGTGGCATCGACATTGAAGAGCTTTCACACGTAATCAACTTCGAACTGCCCAACGTGCCTGAAACTTACGTACACCGCATCGGTCGTACTGGTCGCGCAGGTGCTTCAGGCATCGCCATTTCGTTCTGTGATTCTGAAGAGAAACCTTTCCTGAAGGACATTCACAAGCTGATCGTTCAGACGATTCCTGTGGTAGACAACCACCCCTACCCGGCTACCAACAATCCGGCAAACAACAAGCTGGCGCCCATGCCGCCCAATATTGAGAAGGCCCGCCAACCCCGACCCGGTGGTGGTAGCAGCAGCAGGCCTTTTGGAAACGGTGGAAACCGTTCGACAAACAACAAAAATGGCAGGCCACAGCAACGTACAGGCAAATTCGTATAGAAAAGCTGAAGACTGAGTTTAGAAAGCTGAAAGTGAATACATGAGTCATTCCGAATTAATTGGGATGATTCATGTATATACTTTCAGCTTTCTAATTTCAGGTTCAACTACAGTATCTTTGCAATCCTTTTCAGAACAAAAAACATCCATGAAAGTATTCAAGTTTGGCGGCGCCAGCCTTAAAGACGCTGCCGGAGTACGCAATGTAGCCTCCATCCTCCAGAAGTACAAAAACGATCAACTGCTCATCGTCGTTTCAGCTATGGGCAAAACAACCAACGCCATGGAGGAGGTCGTGGCTGCGCATACCAAACAAACTGGTCAGGCACACAAACTTTACAACGCCGTTAAAGAGGACCACTACGCCATCATGCACGACTTGTTCGAGGAAGGCGACGAGGTGTTTACCACCATCAACGATACGTTTGTGGAAGGTGAATGGGTGCTTGATGAACCCCCCACCGAAGACTTTGATTACATGTACGATCAAATTGTAAGCATGGGCGAACTGGTTTCTTCAAAAATCGCCGCTGCCTACCTGAACAAAGCAGGTTTGCCGACCCACTGGCTCGATGCCCGCGATGTGGTGGCTACCGACAACACCTACCGGGAAGGTTGGGTGATTTGGGATAAAACCAAAAACAACGCACAGAAAATAGCAAAACCCATGCTTGATAAAGGTGGTTTTGTGCTTACGCAGGGTTTTATTGGCTCGACTTCAGAAAATTTTACGACCACACTCGGCAGGGAGGGTTCCGACTATTCAGCTTCCATTTTTTCCTTTTGCCTCGATGCGGAAGGCATGTTTATATGGAAAGATGTTCCCGGTGTTTTAACCGCTGATCCACGTTTGTTTGAAAATGTAACCAAATTAGACCGACTTTCTTACCGTGAAGCCATTGAGATGACGTACTACGGCGCATCGGTGATCCACCCAAAAACCATCAAGCCGCTCCAGAACAAAAACATACCGCTGTATGTTAAGTCGTTTTTGGATCCTGATGCACCGGGCACCGAAATCAGCAGCGATTTGGAAGAAACCTACCCACCCATGGTTATGGTTGAAAAAAACCAGGCCTTGCTACACATCAGCACCCTCGACTATTCCTTTGTAGCAGAACATCACATGGCACGCCTTTTCGGCAAAGCAGCTGACCTGCGCATTTTTGTCAACATGATGCAAAATACAGCCATCAGTTTTACCATTTGCATTCCCAACATCGCCGAACGTACCGATAAATACATCGCCGACATGTCGGATGAATTCAAGGTAAAAAAAGAAGAAGGGCTTGAACTTATTACCATCCGACACTACAACGAAGACACCATCAACAACCTAAAAAAAGGGAAAATTGTTCTGTTTGAAGAACGTATACGCAACACCATGCAAATGGTAGTGAAAGAAATTCCGACCATCGAAAGGCGTGTATCCGATCTGGCAGGTTCAAAAAGTTGATGTGCCGTCATTAACTATTAAGGACAACACCTGTCTTACCTTTACATCCTACTTGTTGCCCTGCTGCATAAAATACTGAAGGGCTTTTAAAAGACCAACCAACTTGCAATGCGCCTAATCATACGCCGTTATCAACGCCTTTCCTGGATTTTACTGTGGTTGACCCTTCCTTTGTTCGCTCAAACTCAAAACCCCTCAGGAGGGGGAGCTGGTCGACAACAAGTTACAGGCCGTTTTTACGGCAAAATAATCGATGATGCCACAGGTAAAGGACTAGGTTATGCCACTGTTCAAATCACTGGCATGCGTTTCGACAGTGTTAGTCGCTCCATGCAACCAGCTTTGTTCGGAGGCCAACTCAGTGAAAACAACGGCGACTTCAAAATTGAAAACATTCCAGTTCGCGGTGAATACACCCTGAAAGTGAGCTTCATGGGTTACACCAGTGTTGAGCAAAAAGTATCGTTCGGGACACCCGGAGGCGCTAGGCCCGGAGGCAGCTTGGAGAAAGACCTGGGAAACATCAAACTCCGTGGATCCTCTGAAGTGCTTGAAGAAGTGGTTATCACTGGAGAAGCAGGTCAAATGAGCCTGGCCATAGACAAAAAAATCTACCGTCCCGACAAAGACGGCGTTGCAAGCGGTGGCACAGCGGAAGACGCCTTGCGCAACATACCATCACTGAACGTTGACCTCGATGGCAATGTAACGCTGCGCAACTCTGCTCCCCAAATTTTTGTCGACGGCAGACCTACCAACCTGACCATGGACCAAATTCCGGCCGACGCCATCGAGCAGGTCGAAATCATTACCAACCCCTCAGCCAAATACGATGCCTCAGGAGCAGGAGGCGGTGGCATTCTCAACATCGTTTTGAAAAAAGAACGTCGCATCGGTTACAATGGCAGCGTACGTGCAGGTGTCGACATGCGCGGCCGCTTCAATTTTGGTGGTGACATCAATGCGCGTGAAGGCAAATTCAATGCCTTTTTGGGAGGAAACATCAACCAACGGCGCAACATCAGCACCGGCGCCACCGACCGTCAGAATTTTTTCACCAACCCGCTAACCAACATTGGCCAGGACAATGAATCGATCAACGATGGTATGTTCTTGTCGGGCAGGGGTGGCATCGATTGGTTCATCGACAACCGCAATACCCTCACACTCAGCGGCAACATCTACGGCGGCCGATTTGAGGGAGATGAAGACATTGATATTTTGACCGATACCCTCCTCAACAGTGAAATCATCGGTAGCAGTTCATCCTTACGCAACAACGATACCGAAAGAGGTTTCCAAAACGCTGGCGCTCAATTGTTGTACAAAAGACTTTTCCCTGTTGAAGGCCGTGAATTTACAGCTGACGTAAACTTCAACCGCAGCAAAAACGATCGCAACAATTATTTCACAACCGATTACCTGCAGCCCGAATTCCAATCGAAGCAACAACAACAAGGTGTTGGCGGTACGGATTTGTATACCTTCCAATCCGACTACGTATCCCCATGGGGAAAGGATAAAAAAATTGAGGCCGGTATCCGAGGATCTGTTCGTGATTTTTCGAGTGAAAACGGAAATTTTCAATACGACTACGGCGATGATCAGTACGTGCGTGTACCCGGTTTTGCCGACAACTACACCTACCTCGATCAGGTATATGCAGGTTACGGCACCTTGACCCAATCGTTTGCCAAATGGGGCTACCAGGCCGGTTTGCGTGTTGAAAGTTCCTACTACGAAGGCACTTTGGTTGATCTGGATACCACCTTCCAAAACGACTACCCTTTTGTTTTTTTTCCCAGCCTTTTCCTTTCCTACAAGCTGAACGAAGAAGACCAGTTGCAACTCAATTACAGCAGACGTGTGAACAGGCCTAATTTCTTTCAGCTTATCCCTTTCCCCGACTTTTCCGACTCGTTGCTGCTTCAGGTGGGTAACCCCAACCTCAAACCTGAATTCACCAACTCTGTGGAGTTTTCCTACCAAAACATTTTTGCCAAAGGCCACAACCTGCTTACCAGCCTGTACTTCCGGCAAACAGACGATCTTATTACCTCTTACCAATTCACGGCCTTTGATGAAAATCTGGATCGTGAAACCGTGGTGCAATCGTACATCAATGCCATCTCCAGCAGGGCTTTTGGCTTGGAGATTACTTCGAGAAATACCTTTTGGAAGGTGGTGGAACTGACGTCCAACCTGAACTTTTTCAACTCTTATGTGGATGCAAGCAACGTAGAGGCCAACTTAACCAACGAGCAATTCTCCTGGTTTATCAAAGAAAACCTCAATGTTAAACTGCCCAAAAACTACACCGTCCAGTTTTCGGGTTCACACCAAAGCAGAACCGCACTCTCGCAGGGCGGCGGCGGCGGTCGTGGTGGCTGGGGTGGCGGACCATCAAGTTCGGCCCAGGGATACACCATCCCCGTGTGGTTTGTCGACTTTTCCATCCGCAAAGATTTGTGGGAACGCAAGGCTAATATTACCCTGAGTGTGCAGGATATTTTCCGTACACGCAAAACTGGCAACTACAGCGAAACCGTTGATTTCATTCAGGAATCCTGGAGAAGGCGCGACCCACAACTCGTTCGTTTGAACTTCAGTTACCGGTTCGGCAAGTTTGACAGCTCCCTTTTCAAGCGAAAAAACACCCGCTCGGAAGAAGGCGGCATGGATTTTTAAGATTTTAACGTTGCTTACGATGGTTACGTTTATTTTTGCCGGGAAATGAACATTCCGTGACCACCCTTGCCCGAATCTCACGCTCCTGGTACCGCGGGTTACCCAAAGATGATTTGGGTAACCCGCGGTGGTTTGCGTATTTCCGCCGCCTGTTTTTCAAACTGGTGCTCCTGTTTTTCGGCAGCACCATTGGAATAACTTTGTTGTACAGCTTTTTGCCTGTACCAATCACGCCATTGATGGTTGAGCGTTTTTTTCAGCAGGCAGGTGATCCAAAGCGTGATGTTCAATTTAAAAAGGACTGGGTTTCGTTCAAAGAAATTTCGCCCCAGCTGCAGCTCGCTGTGGTTTGTGCTGAAGACCAGGAATTTCTGGAACACAGCGGTTTTGATTTTGAGGCCATTGAAAAAGCCTACAAGCACAATCAAAAAAGCAAACGCAAACGGGGGGCCAGCACGATCAGCCAACAAACAGCAAAAAATGTTTTTCTTTGGCCTGCGCGTTCGTGGATGCGCAAAGGATTGGAGGTGTATTTCACCTTTCTCATTGAAGTCATTTGGAGCAAGGAACGCATCATGACCGTTTACCTCAATGTTATTGAGTTTGGCGACGGCATTTATGGCGCGGAAGCAGCTTCACAGCATTTTTACGGCGTTTCAGCCAAAAGCCTCAATCGTGACCAAGCTGCAATGTTTGCCGCTGTTCTACCCTCGCCCTTGCGTTATTCGGTAAAAAACCCACAAGCCAACGTTCGCGAAAGGCAACGCTGGATCATGTCGCAAATGCGCATGTGGGGCGGCAGGATAGACTATGAGGAACCCAACACACCCAAAAAGCCCAATTAAATCCTTACCTACATCCGACTTTAATAATGGCCAAGAAAAAAATACCACCACCTCCGCCTTCGAAGCCCGCTCAGGCAGTTGCATCGCCTGCGGTAAACATCCCTGGGTGGGAAACGGGGTTCTTGCCTCCTTTGTCCCTTGTGATCGCTTGCTTGGGCGTTTATGCCCTGTCGGTTTCCAATGGTTTTGTTTTTTTTGACGACGATAAAGCAATTCTGTTCAATACGACCCTCAACAACCCTTCACTGGCCAAATTTTTCTCGGGCCAAAACCTTGGCATGTATGCCCCCATTACTTGGATAGCCTATGGTGTTGGACAGGCGCTTTCCGGTAAGGAAGCATGGGGATACCATGCATTGGGTGTTGTACTGCACCTGACGAACAGTTTGATGGTATGGCACATGCTCCGCAGGCTTACCGGTCTGAACTGGGCTGCCTGGCTGGTGGCTTTGTTGTTTGCTGTTCATCCCATGCAAGTAGAAGCCGTGAGCTGGGCCGCTGCTTTGAGTACCGTGCTTTTTACAACGTTTTACCTTACAAGCATCCTTACATACCTCCGTTATACCGATTCCAATGCCTCTTCCTGGCTTGCAGCATCTTTGGGAGCCTTTCTTTTGGCGGTTTTATCGAAATCCGCCGCTGTGACTTTGCCGCTTGTACTGCTTGCCATTGATTTTTATAAAAATGAAAAACTGACGGGAAAAAATTGGCTGAGTAAAATTCCTTTTTTACTGATCAGTTTGTTTTTTGGTATTTATACGTTTGTTACCCGCGAACGTGAAGGGCATGACATTGAGCAGATGTCGGCTGCCTTTTCGTTTGTCGACCGTTTTTTCATGGTTAGCCAAACGTTGCTTTTTTACCCTGTCAAACTGCTTATCCCTCTTGGCTTTTCCATTTCCTACCCTTTTGTAAAAATGGATGGCCTGTGGCCGTGGACCTATTATGCAGCACCTCTGGTACTTGCAGGCACCGGCTTTGCGGCTTGGCGGTTTGCGCGCCACGACAAAAACGTGCTGCTCGGACTCTCCTTGTACTTGTTGCCGTTGCTGGTGATGCTTCCGTACCGCACGGTTGGAAGTTTTGAGCTCCGGTCCGACCGATACGTGTACTTTTCGTGTATCGGACTGTTTTTTCTGGGTGCTGTTTTGTTGGACAGACTTAAATTAACCACACCCTTGCGTTTGGGCATTCCCCTGGCGCTCGCCCTTGTGTTTGGTTTTTTGGCACACCAACAAACAGCAGTATGGAAAGACGGGGAAGCGCTTTTCAACAATTGTGTTGAAAAAACGCCCGAATCATCGCTTTGCCAATGCAACCTGGCTTACAACGAGCTGCTCAGTTACAATTTCAAAGGTGCCATCACACATTACACCGAAGCGCTTAAGTACGATCCCAATACGGTGGAAGCGTACAATGGACGCGCGCAGGCTTACCTCAACAACCGGCAATTTGATTTGGCGCTCAGCGACTTCACCAAAGCCCTGGAAGCAGGTATCGTTACACCCCGTCTACACCTGGGAAGGGGAAAATGCCTGGTCATCCTCAACCGCGCTTCCGAAGCACTGCCCGACCTCAACAAAAGCATAGAACTTGAACCCAATTTGCCGGAGGCTTATTATTTTCGCGCCGTGGTGTATGAAAAAAGCGGCAATACGGAGGCCGCGTTCAAAGACTATTCCGAAGCCATCCGCCGCAAAGGTGATTACCTGGAGGCACTGGTCAACCGTGGTTTGATTCACTTCAATGCCGCCCGGTACAACGAAGCCATTGCCGACTACAGCGCAGCGCTACAGGTGAATCCGCGATTGGAAATGGTACTCACCAACCGAGCAAGCGCTTACCTTCAAAATGGAAACCCGGAAGCAGCACTTAAGGACGTTGAGGAAGCCATACGCATCAACCCGAATTACTTGCGTGGATACCAAACCCGCGCTGCAGTAAAAAGCAGTTTGGGCGACCAATCCGGCGCACAATCCGATTTGCAAAAAATTCAACAACTGCAGGGTAAATAATTCCTGCACCTAATATCCCGTCAACATGCAAAAATTTATCCTTTCTTTATGCTTGTCCCTTTGCGCTGTCGGTTTGACCGCTCAAACCGCCGCTCCGAAAACATACGCTTACCAAAACGGCAACTGGTACAACGGCTCAGGCTTCACGGTGGCAACCTGGTATGTGGTGAACGGACAGTTTACCAAAAAAACGCCTCCCCAAATCGACTCAACCATTGATCTCTCCGGCCGTTACATCGTTCCTCCCATGGGCGACGCGTATTCCGCAAGCCTGACCGATGCTACCAATGGAACTGCCATGCCCAAAAATTACATGGACGAAGGCATCTTTTATGTGCAATCCATTGGCAATACTCAGGCGGGTTACAAAGCCATTGCCGACAAAGTGAACCGCCCGACCGGACCGGATGTTGTCTTCTCCAACGGCGCCATCACCTGTACCCTCGGCTATCCTTTTGTATTGTACGAAGGACCGGCCAACGGCGTGTATACACAGCAACTTATGGCACAGCGGTACGAACAGATTAAGACACAAAGCAAGATGCTTGGCGATGGTTATTGGTTCATCGACAACAAAACAGCGCTTGAAGCCAACTGGCCTAAAATTATGGCCCAAAAACCCGGATTGATCAACATTTATCTGCTTGATGCAACGGCCAACGGCGGTAAAGAAGGTAAAGGTCTGACTCCGGAAGTTGCCAAAATGGTGGTGAAAAAAGCCAAAAAAGCGGGTCTGCCCGTTTATGCCCACATCGAAAATATGGAAGACCTGCGCCTCGCACTGAAACTGGGCGTATCCGGCATCACCAACATTCCCGGCAATACCTCCGACGGGCAAGACGCAGATGCGGCCAAATACACCCTTACGGACGACGATTTGAAAAAACTGGTCAAGAAAAAAACAGTGGTGATCCCTCAGTTTTCGCAGGCCCAACAAATCAGCGGAGTTCCTGCCGCCGTAAGCGCCCGGCAAGCCGAAATCCTCAAACGGCTGTTCGACAACGGCGCGAACGTGTGCATCGGCTCCAATGACCCGCAGCGTACCATCCGAGGCGAATTGAATTACTGGTTCCAACTCGGCAAGCTCGATTACAATTCGACGCTGAAAACGCTTTGCGAAACCACACCACGCGCTATTTTCCCCAAAAGAAAAATTGGCCGCATCGATGAAGGTTTCGAAGCCAGCTTCCTGGTGCTTTCCGACGATCCTCTAAAAAACATCCTGAAACTTCGTGCCATTTCGTTTAAAGTGAAAAATGGCGTGGTGATTAAGTCTTAACCTGGATTTTGGGGACTCGTCCCGATGGGATCTGGATAGGGATTTTGATGACAAAAAAAGGATTGGGATGATTGGAATGGATTTTTTGGATGGATGGAGTTTAGATTCAACGGATTGCCAGGAGCGTTAACCTCCTTAAATCCCTGAAAATCAGAACTCCATCCATCCCAAAAAATCCAATCCAATCATCCCAATCCTTTTTTTGTCATCAAAATCCCGCATCCAGATTCCATCGGGACGAGTCCCCAAAATCCAGGTTAAGACATTAAATAACCTGTATCAAATCATACTGCGTCACGATGTGCATGCCACCCGTTCGGTCGTGTGCTATGACGGCGGGTATGGTTTTGCTGATGTACTTGCTGAGCTGGCTGATGGGCAGGTCCTCTTGTACAATAGGAAACGCTTCGCCCATAACATCGCGCAGGTTGCGTTCGGCATTGTTCAACGGATTTTCCAGGAGAAAGTGCAACACCTGGATTTCGGTGATGGAGCCCACTACTTTGTCGCCATCCATAACCGGCATTTGGCTGATGTCGTGCGATTTCATGACATTGAAAGCATTTCTAACAGTTTCTGTGGCTTGCACCCCGATGAAGCGCCGGTCTTTTTTGCGGGCGATCAGGTCGCTCACTTTCATTTCATCCTGAAGAAAGCCGCGCTCACGCATCCAGTCGTCGTTGTAAATTTTACCGACATAGCGACTGCCGTGATCGTGAAAAATGATCACGACGATGTCTTCAGGTTTGAGTTCGTTGCGAAGCTGCCACAGGGCGCCCATGGCGCTGCCTGCCGAATAGCCGAGCAACAGACCTTCTTCACGTGCGATGCGGCGAGCCCACAGGGCGGCGTCTTTATCTGTTACTTTTTCAAATTTATCGATAAGGCTGAAATCGACGTTGGCAGGCAGGATGTCCTCGCCGATGCCTTCCGTGATGTAAGGATAAATTTCCTTTTCATCAAAAACGCCGGTTTCGTGGTACTTTTTAAACACCGATCCGTAGGTGTCGGCACCCCAGATTTTAATGTCTGGGTTTTGTTCCTTGAGGTATTTCGCCGTACCGGAAACCGTGCCTCCTGTGCCAACACCTACCACCAAGTGGGTAATTTTACCGTCTGTTTGAGCCCAGATTTCCGGACCTGTAGTTTCGTAGTGTGCTTGTCTGTTGGACAGGTTGTCGTATTGGTTGCACCAGAAAGAATTGGGAATTTCGGTGCTGAGGCGGCGTGCAACCGAATAATAGGAACGGGGGTCTTCCGGCCCAACATTGGTAGGGCAAACAATAACTTCAGCGCCCATAGCTTTAAGTGCATCTACTTTTTCCTTGCTCTGCTTGTCTGTAGTTGTAAAAACGCATCGGTAACCACGTACACAGGCTACGAGTGCCAGTCCCATGCCGGTATTTCCGGAAGTGCATTCGATGATGGTACCGCCTGGTTTGATGTCGCCGCGTTTTTCAGCATCATCAATCATTTTTAATGCCATGCGGTCTTTGGTGGAATGACCGGGATTGAAGGTTTCTACCTTTCCCAAAACGAGGGCGTGTATGTCATCAGCGACGCGGTTGATTTGAATCAACGGCGTGTTTCCAATGGTTTCGAGGACGTTGCGTTTGTATTGCATTGCTGTAAAGGTTCAAACGTTATGGTTGGCCAGGTGCTTTTCCATTTGGTGCTGCACAAGGGTTTTCAAAATGGGTATGTCTTCGGCTTTCATGCCTTTGGTTTCAATGGGGGTATCCCATACGATGTGCAAAACACCCGGTTTCAGGTTGATGGACTGAAGAGGATTTGTTACACTTTTTATGTTGCAAATGGTTTGCACCGCTATGGGTGCTCCAATTTGAATGGCAATGCGAAAGACACCGTCGTAAAACGGTCCAAGCGGTTCTTTTGTTCGGTTTCGGCTGCCTTCCGGGTAAATAAAAATGCTCCAGCCCTTTGACAATTGGTCTTTGATTTCAACCACGCTTCGCGCGCGCGACATGGTGCTTCGGCGATCCACCGTTACACACATTTTTTTCACCACCCAACCAAAAATCGGCACTTTTTGAAGTTCCTGTTTTGCCAAAAAGCGAAAAACACCCGGAAAAGCAACAGCGTTCAGGATAAAGTCCAGGGAAGTTCTGTGGTTGCCAACAATCAAATAGGAACGGGCCGGATCAAGCTTTTCTTTCCCATGTATTTTCAAACGTATACCAATCAGTGTGAGAAACACCGGTGTAAACACATGATGCAGGTAGAAAATGTTGCGACGCAAAACGTCATCGGCTGTACCAAACATGCCATTAAACAATACAATGGGCAAGCTGATGAACATCATCAACAGGAAAAGAATGACGGCATAAAAAGCCCATAGTTTTTGTAAAATACCCATGCATTGTGGTTAGCGGGCGCAAAGGTAGGCATTTTAAGGTTCTCAGCCGCATTTGGAGTACCCACAACTCGCACAAGTGAGGCATCCCTCTTTGTACAACAGTGATTCGGTATCGCCGCAATTGGGACAAGCCTCTTTGTGCACTTTGGTTCCATCGCGGATGTGCCGCTTGAGGGCGCGCAACACGCCGTTTTTCCAGGTATTGATGTGGTCTTCTTCCGCATTCAAACCATTGATAAGGTTGACAACCTGGTTGAGCGGCATGCCCAGACGGAGCACACCGGAAATAAGTTTGGCGTAGTTCCAGTATTCCTTGTTGAATGAACGTGAAAGTCCTTCGATGGTGACCCGGTAACCATCCTGATCCCTGAAGCGGAAATCGTAACGGTTGCGGCCGTCTTCGTCGCGGTTTTTGATCACCCAGCCTTTGTTCACGTAATTGGGCAGGTGAAAAATGTCTTCGGCACGGCCGGTGAAAACTTCGTAAGGGCGTCCTTCAAACAAACCGATAACCGCTATCCACTTTTCAGCATTGTTGTTGAAACGAACCACCTCTGCTTCCAGTTCCATGGGGCGTTGTGGCGGCAAGGTTTCGCGGAATGCGGTATTTTCAACACCTTCCGCGGTTTCATTTTTGGTTTCGTTGCTGATCAACACACCGGAACGGGAGCCATCGCGGTAAATGGTGCATCCTTTACAACCGGTTTCCCAGGCTGTTTGGTAAATCTTCTTCACCATGTCAACCGTGGTTTCCTCCGGTACGTTCACGGTAACGCTGATGGAGTGGTCCACCCATTTCTGAATCGCGCCCTGCATGCGCACTTTTTGCACCCAATCCACATCGTTGGCCGTAGCCAGGTGGTAAGGAGAAGCTTCAATGATGGGTTTGAGTTCCTCTGCGCTGAGTTGTTTGACTTTGGCAACATCGTAACCCTGGATTTGCAACCAATCTGCGAATTTGTGGTGAAAAACGTGGTATTCCTCCCAGCTATCTCCCAACTCATCCACAAAAGACACATGCACGTCTTGGTCGTTGGGATTCACTTTTCTACGCCTGGTATAAGAAACCAAAAACACCGGTTCGATGCCCGAAGTCGTTTGGCTCATCAGGCTTGTGGTACCTGTTGGAGCAATGGTGAGCAACGCGATGTTTCTCCGCCCGTATTTTTTCATCTTTTCAAGCAAAGCAGGCTCTGCTTCCGCCAAACGAAGGATGAAAGGATTTTTTGCTTCGCGTTTGCTGTCGTATATCGTGAATGCACCGCGTTGTTCGGCAAGTTCAACGGAAGAGCTGTAGGCGCTGAGGGCAAGTGTTCTTTGTACTTGAACGGCAAAAGTATTGGCTTCTTCGGTGCCGTATCGCAAACCAAGTGCGGCCAGCATGTCGCCTTCTGCAGTGATGCCCAAACCTGTACGACGACCTTCAACGCAGGTTTTCAACACTTTTTCCCAAAGCTGTTTTTCTACATTTTTAACATCGTCCGCCTCCGGATCCTTGGATATTTTTGCCAGAATACCTTCAATTTTTTCTATTTCCAGGTCGATGAGGTCGTCCATAAGCCTTTGGGCGCAACGCACATGTTCCTTAAATTTTTCAAAATCAAAAAAAGCATTGGGTTGGAACGGATTTTCCACGTAGCTGAAAAGGTTGACGGCAAGCAGGCGGCACGAGTCGTACGGACACAAGGGGATTTCGCCGCAAGGGTTGGTAGAAATGGTGCGGTAACCAAGATCTGCATAACAATCGGGCACCGATTCGCGCAAAACGGTATCCCAAAACAAGACACCAGGCTCGGCCGATTTCCAGGCATTGTAAACAATTTTATCCCAAAGGCGTGTGGCCTCGGTTTCCTTTACCATTTTCGGATGGTCGCTGTCAACCGGAAATTGTTGCTGGTAAGGTTTGCCACTGAGTGCGCAACGCATGAATTCATCGTCGATGCGCACCGACACATTGGCACCCGTTACCTTGCCTTGTTCAAGCTTGGCATCGATGAAATCCTCCGCATCAGGGTGGCGGCTGGAAATGGTCAGCATGAGGGCACCGCGCCTGCCATCCTGGGCCACTTCTCGGGTGGCATTGGAATAACGCTCCATGAAGGGTACTACGCCGGTGGAAGTAAGGGCGCTGTTGAGCACAGGCGTTCCTTTAGGACGAAGGTGCGAAAGGTCGTGGCCTACCCCACCCCTTCGTTTCATGAGCTGTACCTGTTCTTCGTCGGTACGGATGATGCTGCCGTAGGAGTCGGCCTCACTACCAATCACAAAACAATTGGACAACGAGGACACCTGGTAGGTATTGCCGATACCTGCCATGGGGCTGCCCTGAGGAATGATGAATTTAAAACGGTAGAGGAGTTGGTATATGTCTTCTTCACCGAGCGCGCCAGGGTATTTGCTTTCAATGCGGGCGAATTCGGATGCGATCCTATGGTGCATTTCATCGGGCGATTTTTCATAAATTCGTCCGAACGAATCTTTCAAAGCGTATTTGTTTACCCAAACGCCCGCTGCCAGTTCATCCCCGTCAAAATAGACTTTGGATGCTTCAAGTGCTTCTGCGTAGGTGTATACCGGAAGGTCAGGCTTGCCCGATTGGTTTTGATTGGTTCCCATAGTATGTTTCAATTGTAGGCAACAAAGATACCAAGCGGCCGTTGATTACGGGCATAGAACCACCGATAGTTCCTAACAATGATGTTGATTACATGACGACCAACCCCGCCGGCATTTTGCTCAAAATTGTGGTTACTACCTGTGTTTGCTGGATGGCTTGCCTGTCCTGCAACAACATTGATCCATTGCCTCCGGCCCCGACAGAGGAGTTGCCTGCTTTAGAACTGTCTGAGTCTCAATTTCATTTACCGGTGGTGTACGATGTAAAGGATTTTGAAGGATGGATCAATGAAAAAATCACCGGAACGTTTGTTGAACAAGGCATTAAAATCGGTAACGACAGTGTTTTTGTAAAAATAAAAAAGTTGTCCGCCATCAAACTTAGTCTGAAGGACGACCGGCTCATTATTGACCTTCCGTTGCATGTACGGGGCACGTATTTCACCCGCTTTATGGGCAAACGTGTGCGCAATTTGACGCCTATAAAAACGGAAGTACTCATCAGGTTTTCTTCAAAAGTAAAACTGGAAACCAACTGGCACCTTCACACCCAAACAAGCTTGGTTAATTTAACCTGGATCAGCGAACCTGTGGTTCATATTTTCGGCATCAAATTCAACCTAAAAGAACCCCTTGAAAAGGTGATTGATGAAAATCAACACATGCTCATTGCCAAATTAGATGAAATAGCCTATGAATCCATTCATTTGGACAAACCCCTCACCAACATCTGGCTGAAATTGCAGGAGCCTAAAATGCTCGGCACACCCAAAGCAGGCTTGTGGCTGAAGTTCAATCTGAAAGATGTTTTTGTCGAAAACATTGTTTTGGACAATTCCGGTAAAATAAATGTAAACATGTTTGTTTCCGGCCGGGCACGGATGTCTACCAACCGGGAATCCCTGCCGCAGTCCAACCCTACTTTGCCCGATTTTTTACCCATGAAAAAGTCGAAGGAAGCATTTGACATCAGTATTCTTGCTTCAATTCCTTACCACGACCTCAACAAGATGCTCAATGAAAAATTGGTGCTTGCAGGTTTAGGAAAATTTGGTAACAGGATCCGCATCAGGAACGTTAGCGTTTCGGGAACAGGCGAACAAATGAATGTCGCTGCCGATTTAAGGGGAATGTTGAAAGGGAAAGTATACCTGGTGGGCAATCCTTCCTACCATGCCGATAGCAAACACCTGAAAGTCAGCAACTTTCAATTCGATGTCAACACCCAAAACGCCCTGTTGGGACTCGCAGATTCG
The DNA here is from genome assembly GCA_038249605.1 of Chitinophagales bacterium. Taxonomy (GTDB): domain Bacteria; phylum Bacteroidota; class Bacteroidia; order Chitinophagales; family Saprospiraceae; genus M3007. The sequence goes on from JBBSDH010000058.1 coordinate 16,757, forward strand.
TGGGCGCATGATCAATTGCGCGATTCCATTGCTCAGCAGCTTGATGTGGACCTCTCTCACCTCATCAATCAATTGCCTTCCCTGATCTCAGAAGTGATAGAAAAAGGAAAAGCAGCCAAATCCATCGATTTGAATTTTGACACCTTCGACATCAAATCCTGCGACGTTGTTTTTATGGCAAATGAAATGCAGGTTCTTGTACGAACGCAGGGGAAAGCGCAGCTGGAACTTCAAAAACTTAAGGTGAAAAAGCGTTTACGTGTCAGATGACAATTTAACATGGCGCTTGAACCCCAGTTTTATGCCTTCTTCTACCATGCGCTCGAATGCCTGTTCGTAACTGTTGTCGATTTCCCCTTCCAGAATGGCTTCACGAACAGCAGTTTTGATCACACCCACATCGCGTGAAGGCGCGATTTGGAAGGTTGCCATGATGACTTCACCGGTAATGGGTGGTTGCCACAATCGCATGCGATCGGTTTCCGTCACCAGCGACATCCTTTCTTTCAGCCATTCATAGCCCTCTAGGTAACGGAACATTTTTTTCGGATTTTTGGTCGTGATGTCCGACTCGCAAAGTTTCATCAAATCCTCGATGTCGGGACCGGCGTCGTACAACAAGCGACGCACAGCGCTGTCGGTTACCTGTTCTTTGGTCAGGCTGATGGGTCGCAGGTGCATGCGCACCATTTTTTGCACATACTCCATGTCGGTACCCAGCGAAAGGCGGAGGTTCCGGAATATTTTGGGCACCATGTTGGCACCCAGCCAGTCGTGACCGTGGAAGGTCCAGCCGACTTCTTTGCTGAAACGTTTGGTTGCCGGTTTGCCGATGTCGTGCAACAATGCTGCCCAACGCAGCCAGATGTTGTTGCTTTTCCTGCAAAGATTGTCCAGCACTTCGAGGGTATGGAAAAAATTGTCCTTATGACCACGGCCGTCGCGGTCTTCCACGCCTTGAAGTGCTGCGACTTCAGGTAAAAAAAGGGGCAACAAACCACTTTCGAACATCAATTTGAAACCTACAGAAGGTTGAGGGCACATCAGCATTTTTTCTACTTCGGTAGAGATGCGTTCTTTGGAAATGATGGTAAGCCTGTTGCGGTATTTGTGAATGCCCTCGAACGTCCTTTTTTCGATGATGAACCCCAATTGGTTTGCAAAGCGTATGGCGCGCAACATGCGCAGCGGGTCGTCGGAAAAGGTCTGGCCAGGATCGAGGGGCGTTTTGATGATTTTGCGTTCCAAGTGTTCCAGGCCGCCAAAAGGATCAATGATTTGGCCAAAAGTACCTTCATTCAGGCTTACGGCAAGAGCGTTGATGGTAAAATCGCGGCGGTTCTGATCATCTTCAAGCGTTCCAGATTCCACATCAGGTTTGCGGCTGTCGGCATGGTAACTTTCCCTGCGAGCGCCAACAAATTCAATTTCGTTGCCTTCATGACGAAGCATAGCCGTCCCGAAACGACGGTAAACCACTACTTTGGGCGATGGGTAAAGTTTGGAAGCAACTTTTTCGGCAAGCACGATGCCGTCACCCACACAAACCACGTCTATGTCTTTGGTTGGGCGACCCAAAAGACGGTCCCGCACATAGCCTCCGACAACATAAGCCGGTGCGTCTACTTCACGGGCACATTGGCCGATCAGTTCAAAAATTTTGCGTTCGTTTTGCTGTATGGAAAATATCATCCTTCGGCCTGGGTCGTAAAAAGTAAACGCTGAGCTCAGACACTGAGTTCCATGTCGGCATAAACAGCCTCCATTTCATCCAGCACACCGTACAACTCGTCGGGTTCGAACAAGGTAACCAGCCTTGCGCGGTAGGGTTTTACATTTGGCAAACCTTGAAAATAGGGTGCATAATGGCGGCGCATTTCCAGCACACCGAGCTTTACACCTTTCCATGCCAGACTGTCATCGAGGTGTTGCCGGGCAGCAGCAACGCGTTCATGGATGTCGGGCGGTGGAAGCAATGTTCCCGTCGCAAAATAATGCTTGATTTCTCTGAAAATCCATGGATTACCTATAGCCGCCCTGCCGATCATGATGCCGTCGGGACCGAAACGGCGGCGGTAATCAAAGGCTTTTTCCGGACTGTTGACGTCGCCGTTGCCGAAGATGGGTATTTGCATGCGCGGATTTTCCTTCACCTTGGCTATCCACGTCCAGTTGGCTTCGCCCTTGTACATTTGCGCTCTTGTGCGTGCGTGAATGCTGAGTGCGGCAATGCCGGCATCCTGCAAACGTTCAGCGACTTCAAGAATGTTGATGGTGGAATCGTCCCAACCCAGGCGGGTTTTTACCGTTACAGGTTTATTCGTGCTTTTGACAACTGCCGCAGTGAGCTCCACCATTTTATCGATGTCACGCAACAAACCAGCGCCAGCCATTCGGCAAGCAACTTTGGCTACGGGGCACCCAAAATTGATGTCAATCACATCTGGATTTTTCGCATCAATCATCTCAGCAGCTTCAATCATGTTGTCGAGTTGACCACCAAAATACTGGATACCAATGGGACGTTCGTAATCGAATATCTCCAGCTTTTTAAGCGATTTGATGGCGTCGTGCACCAAGCCGTCAGCACTGATGAACTCTGTATAGACCATGTCGGCACCCTGCTCTTTGCACAAACGACGAAAAGGCGGATCACTGACGTCTTCCATCGGGGCAAGCAACAAGGGGAACTCGCCCAATTCTACATTTCCTATTTTTACCATAATCTTGCCGCAAAAATAAGGAAAAAGTTTGGAGAAGAGTAGTTTGGAGAAGAGTAG
>JBBSDH010000059.1:0-19409 GCA_038249605.1 Chitinophagales bacterium
AATATACTACCGCTGGGTAGGCCAGAAACCAACGTAATGCTTGGCGCGCTGCAGTTGTCGGTAGCAGAAATGGAGCCGTAAGTGACCACGGCGCTGCACGCGGTGGCAGGGCTGTTGTTCGCTATTACATTGGCTGGGCAGGTGATGGTGGGTGCCTGGATATCTCCCTTGGTAAACGACCATATGGTACAACCACTTGCTGGTCCGTTGGCGTTGCGCGGTTGAATTTGCCAGTAGTACAAACCATTGCTAGGTGTGGTCGCGACGAAGCTGGTAACTATTGTATTGCCTACAAAAGGAGGGGTCGTTGTTGTACCGAAATACACATCGTAGCTCGTAGCTCCTGTGGAGGCAGGCCAACTCAGTGTTTGGGTCGACGAAGGACAAATGTTGTTTTGTCCGTTGGTTGGACTGGTCGGGGCCGCCAAACAAGGTGGAGGAACGGCCGAAGGGCAGTTGATCTGGAAGGTTTGGGTAACCGCAACTGTGGATTCCGGATCAAGTAATATGTAGTAGGGTACGCCGGCTGTCAGCGTACCCATGGAAGCTGTCGTTGGCGAAATAATGTCGAGGATACAAGTCCAACCAGTGCCATTGCAACCAAAGGAAACAGGTTTGACAAAATAATCAACATAGGCTGTGCTGCTTGTTGAGGTAACCTGCAGGTTATGGACGCCTGTAGTAGTTGGCGTAAACACATAAAGCCTTTCTTGTCCCGGTGTAGCGAACCCGCAAGAACCGGGACTCCAGGCGCCTGAGCCGGTCATACTGGCCGTGGTTGCAGCGCCACATCCGATGGTAGGCGTACTTGCGCAAGGATTGAAGGGTGGAGCGGCGCAGCTCAGGCATTGTACGGTTGTAACACGGCATGAGCTTTGCGATCCGCAGCCGGCCAGGTTCCAGTGAGCAAACAAGGTGCCGGTAAAGGTATTGGTAAAGGTGAGCGGTGTTGTACCGCTGGCTACGACCGGACCATTGAAAGTACCCGAACGGATGGTGATGTTGTCGCCTGCGAAAGAACTAATGAAACGCAGTTGCTGTCCATTTACGGCACCAGTAATGGGTGAAAATTCGCCTGCAAAATTGCAGGTAGAGATGTTAACCACAACTCCAGTCGGGTCGATGTTCGCAGAACCAAATTGTGAGGAGTTCTGACAGGCTGCGGGTGGAGGCGCGGCGCAACTGCTACACGCAACAGTGAGGGTATGGCAGTCAAAGTCAGTTCCGCATGCGGCATCCGTGTTGACGTGCACAAAAAGTGACCCGGAAACGGTGCAGGTAGCTGACAAAGGTGAAAAACCTTGTGCAAGTACAGTGCCGCCGGATGTACCCTGACGGATGGTGAGGTAGTTGCCCGCGCCACCAGTACCGGTGAAGGCATACGTAGTACCGGCTACAGCGCCAATAACGGTACTGTATTCACCAGCGAATGCACATGTTGTAATGGTGACAGGCGTAGCATTGGTAGGTGCTGTAACTGTACCAAATGCTGCGGGGTTGTTGCATTGCCCCCATGCTTGTCTTGCTGTGGTTGTCAGAAGCAACAACAGCACCATGCTTTGAAGAAACAATGTTCTGGATATAATTTTTTTCATAACGTTAAGATAGTTTGGTGAAGAAGTTTTTATGCTGGTTTTGATTAAGAATTCCATTTGTTGCGTTCGCCAACAACCAACGTTGCGTACACGATGTAGAGGTCAGTAACTGACAAGAAAAATAAGGGGGATAAGATTGGTGTAATCGGTAGGGTGATCCAAAAAGAACCCAGGCGTAAGCCCGACTTCGCCACAAATATAATGTTAGAATTGAAAGTTTCAAAAACCTTGCAACAAAAATTTGCGGTTACCCTTTGTCCGGCAAACTTTATTATGTCTACTTGGATTGTTTCCATACACCTACAAAGGTATCAATCGTTTCAGAGAGACAGCTTTGGTCTCGAAAAACAACGTTTTCCACCTCTAATGTATCATAGTTTGCCGTCTTAAAGATTCGTTGCGCTTTCTGACTTATTCGATCTTGATTTTTGGAGCTTTACTTTTGCGGCTTTTGGGAATCAGTCTAAAATATATGGATGGCATGGCTAAGTGTAAAAAGTACAATTTAGGTCTGGCAAAAGTTGAACCGTTTTGTGGTACCTTTGCCGCCGTTAAAATAGTTGCAACATTTCAGCGCCGCGATGAACCACAAGGTTGATACGGTTGTTTAATAGTAAAACTTTCATAATCGATGGAACCTACCGGATACCTGCCCGTACTTCTTCAAGCCCTGGTGGCTCTTGGGTTCGTGGTATTTGTGCTTGTGGTGACCCACATTTTGGGTCCGCGACGGCACAGCAAGAAAAAGGATGAAACATTTGAATGCGGTATTGAAGTACAGGGCAATGCCCGTATGCCCGTATCCATCAAATATTTCATGACGGCCATCTTGTTTGTTCTTTTCGACGTGGAAGTCATCTTTTTTTACCCTTACGCCGTCAATTTCAGGGAAATGGGGTCTCAGGGCTTCTTTGCTGTATTGATGTTCGTAGCTGTTTTCCTGCTCGGGTTTTACTATGTTTTGCGCAAAGGCGCCTTTGAGTGGGACAATTAATTTTCCAAATAAAAAACTACACTCGCTATGGCTGATAAGTTAGTAGAAATGCCAGAAGGATACGGTGGAGAAGGTTTTTTCGCCACTTCACTTGCGCAAGCTGTGGGCAAGGCCCGTGCCAATTCGCTGTGGCCGCTTCCCTTTGCAACCTCGTGCTGCGGCATCGAATTCATGGCTACGATGGGTGCCAACTACGACCTTTCCCGATTTGGTATGGAACGCCTTTCGTTTTCGCCCCGCCAGGCCGACCTCCTGATGGTGATGGGTACCATTGCCAAAAAAATGGGTCCGGTCCTCAAACAGGTTTACACGCAAATGGCCGAACCCAAATGGGTGATCGCCGTAGGTGCCTGCGCCAGTTCGGGTGGAATTTTCGATACCTATTCTGTTTTGCAAGGCATCGATAAAGTTATTCCAGTAGACGTGTATGTGCCTGGTTGCCCTCCCCGTCCCGAACAGATCATCGACGGCATCATGAAAATCCAAGAGCTGGTGAGAAACGAACCCGCGCGCCGCCGTTATTCTGCCGAATACCAGCACCTTATGGAAAAATACCAGATCGGCTAAACCGACAAAGCAAATCAACGTATGCACCTTAGCAACGACACCATGCGTGCGGCCATTGAGCAGCAGCTTCCCGGAGTGGTTTTATCCCACGAAGAATCCTACGGTATGCTGACACTCGAAACCACGCGCGAACAAATCATTCCGATACTGGAATTTGTGAAAAATGACCCCAATTTGCAGGTCAATTTCCTCACTTCTCTTTGTGGAATCCATTACCCGGATCAACCGGGCCGTGAACTCGGTGTGGTGTACCACCTGCAAAGCATGCGCAACAATTTTAGGTTTCGCATCAAAATATTTTTCTCCATCGACGATCCCATCGTACCCACAGCCACCACCGTTTGGCTTGCCGCCAATTGGATGGAAAGGGAAACCTACGACTTCTATGGGGTGCTGTTTACCGGCCACCCTAACCTCAAACGCATCCTCAACGTCGACGACCTCGATGTGTTTCCCATGCGCAAAGAATACAAGCTTGAAGACGGCACCCGAACCGACAAAGACGACCGTTTTTTTGGTCGCGATGGTCATGAAGGACAGCTTTTGGAGTAACAACACGCGTTTTCAGGTTCGTTTTGATCAAAGACAAAGACCTTTATGCAGGTACAATCTTATTTTTCCGGTTTGGACACCATCGACGGTGAACTCGTAACCCTCAACCTGGGTCCGACACACCCCGCTACGCACGGCATTTTTCAAAACGTGCTGAAAATGGATGGCGAACGTATCCTCGATTCCGAGCAAACCATCGGCTACATCCACCGTGCGTTTGAAAAGCTCGCTGAGCGCCGTCCGTTCTACCAAATTACGACCATTACCGACCGTCTCAACTACTGCTCCTCTCCCATCAACAACATGGGTTGGCACATGACGGTGGAAAAACTCATCGGTTGCGACGTGCCCAAACGCGCCCAGTACATGCGCGTAATCATCATGGAACTGGCCCGCATCGCCGACCACCTGGTGTGCAACACCGTTATAGGTGTCGACACAGGCGCGCTTACGGGTTTCACGTACATGTTCCAGGAACGCGAATTGATTTACGAGATGTTTGAAGAAGTTTGTGGAGCGCGACTAACCACCAACATCGGTCGAATTGGTGGTATGGAACGCGACTTTACGCCTGCTTTTCACCAAAAACTGAAAAGTTTTCTCAAAGGTTTTCCTGCACGTTTCGATGAGTTTACCAGCCTGCTCGAACGCAACCGTATTTTCATCGACCGTACGGTAGGTGCCGGGCCCATTGCTGGCGAACGTGCCCTTGAATATGGTTTCACCGGCCCCAACCTGCGCGCTGCAGGTGTCGATTACGACGTGCGTGTTTCCGACCCCTATTGTAGTTACGAAGATTTCGATTTCATCATACCTGTAGGTGAAAGGGGTGATACGTACGACCGCTTCCTGGTTCGTCAGGAGGAGATCCGCCAAAGCCTGCGCATCATCGAACAGGCTTACAAAAACCTTCCTACAGGAAACTACCACGCCGAAGTGCCCGATTTTTACCTGCCTCCCAAACCCGATGTGTACACCAAAATGGAAGCCCTTATCTACCACTTCAAAATTGTGATGGGTGAGATTCCAGTGCCGAAAGGTGAAGTGTACCATTGTGTTGAAGGCGGCAACGGCGAACTTGGATTTTACCTGGTGAGCGACGGTGGCCGGCAACCATTCCGACTGCACTTCCGCCGCCCATGTTTCATTTATTACCAGGCCTATCCTGAAATGATCAAAGGCTCCTTTTTGTCCGACGCCATTTTGACCATGTCGAGTATGAACGTTATTGCCGGAGAACTCGACGCGTAAACTGACCATCCAATACATTCGAACATCATGACCCACAGCACCGACGCAACACCTTTTCAGTTTTCGGAAGGCGCACTGGCTGAAATACGCGCGACCACGCAGAAATTCCCGGAAGGCAAGCATAAAAGCGCCATCCTCAGGGCCCTGCACCTCGCACAAGAAGAAAACAACGGCTGGCTGAGCATTGCAGCCATGGACCAAGTGGCCCATGCCCTTGGTATTGCCCCCATTGAAGTGTACGAGGTGGCTACCTTTTACTCCATGTACAACCTCGCTCCGGTGGGGAAATACGTGCTTGAGTTTTGCCACACCGGTCCTTGCGCCATCGAAGGTGCCGAACGTATTGTGGCTTATGCGCAGCAAAAATTGGGCATTCGTACGGGCGAAACCACTGCCGACGGAATGTTTACCATCAAAGAGGTGGAATGCCTGGGCGCTTGTGGCTACGCACCCATGATGCAAGTGGGCGAGTTTTACCACGAACACCTGAACGAAACAAAAATCGATGCTTTCATCGACGATTGCCGGGTAGGAAACATCAACAAAGGAACCTGGCGCATGCACTGAGCAATGCGCAATTCATAAAATATTTACCATGACACAGGACGAAATCAACAGCGTTTTTAAAAAACCGGGTGAAAAACGGTACAACTTGTTCATCAGAGAAGTCGTAAAATCCGAAGTGGTGTACGGCTTGTCTGACGAAGAAGGCTGGGCTTTGCTCGGCGACGACAACGATGATGCGGACATCATTCCACTATTCCCTGGGGCAGAATACGCCGAAGCTTTCCGCTTAGCGGCTGACTTTGAAGAATACGCCGTAGAAGCCGTTGATGTAAATGAACTGATGGCTTGGCTCGATGAAATGGAAAAAGACAAACTTCTCGTAGCCGTTTTTCCCAATACCGAATTCAACGGCGTCGTGGTCGATCCCTCGCACCTCAAAGCCGACATGCAAAAAGAATTTGACAAAGAAGTCGAATAACATACACCATGAGCAGAAAAGTTCTCCTGGCCAACGCCCACATCGAAGGCATCCATACCTACGAAGTGTACCGCAAAAATGGCGGTTACCGATCGGTTGAAAAGGCCCTCAAAAGCATGACGCCCGATGAGGTAGTGGAAGAAGTGAAAAAATCAGGCTTGCGCGGCCGGGGTGGCGCAGGATTTCCAACGGGTATGAAATGGTCGTTTCTGGCCAAACCCGAAGGTGTCCCCCGTTACCTCCTTTGCAACGCCGATGAATCGGAACCTGGAACGTTCAAGGACCGCTACCTGATGGAAAAAATTCCACACCTGCTTATCGAAGGCATGATCACGTCTAGTTTCGCCCTGGGTGCCAACACGTCGTACATTTACATTCGTGGTGAGTACTCCTGGATCGTACACATCCTTGAACGCGCCATTGCCGAAGCATACGCTGCCGGCTGGTTGGGTAAAAACATCTTGGGAACAGGCTACAACCTCGATTTGTACGTGAGCCCCGGTGCGGGTGCTTACATCTGCGGTGAAGAAACAGCGCTCATCGAAAGTTTGGAAGGCGAACGTGGCAATCCACGCGTAAAACCACCCTTCCCGGCCGTCAAAGGTTTGTGGCAAAGACCAACGGTGGTGAACAACGTAGAAACCATAATGGCTGTAGTACCCATCATCAACGACGGCGGTGAAGAATACGCCAAACTCGGCATCGGAAGAAGCACCGGCACCAAACTCATCAGCGCCTGCGGCAACATCAACAAACCCGGCGTGTATGAAATTGAACTGGGAGTGCCGGTGGAAGAGTTTTTGTACTCCGACGAGTATTGCGGAGGCATCAAAAACGGCAAAAAACTAAAAGCACTTGTGGCTGGCGGTTCTTCGGTGCCTGTACTCCCCCACTTCCTGATCACCCAAACGGCTGCTGGCGAACCGCGCCTGATGACTTACGAAAGTTTGGCCGACGGCGGTTTCGCTTCCGGTACCATGCTGGGTTCGGGCGGTTTCATCGTGTACGACGAAGACCAGTGCATCGTGCGCAATACCTGGAATTTCGCCCGCTTTTATGCCCACGAATCGTGCGGACAGTGCTCCCCCTGCCGCGAAGGAACGGGCTGGATGCAAAAAGTGCTGTGGAGGCTCGAAAACGGCCAGGGCAAGTTGTCGGACATCGACATGCTGGTCGACATTTCCAAAAAAATTGAAGGCAACACCATTTGTCCGTTCGGCGATGCCGCCGCATGGCCCGTAGCCTCGGCTGTGCGCCATTTCCGCGAGGAATTTGAATGGCACGTAAACGAACCGAAGGCTTGTATGGAGCGGAATTATGGCTTGGTAAAAGAAGCCATGGTGACCTGAGGATAAACAAGCATTCAAAGGCGAATCTGAAATATACAAAGTGAATTTAAGGTCAGTTGGAGGATTTTCACCTTTTACCGTACTTAATTCCTGGAAGGAAATTGAGAAGGATTTTGAGGATAATATTGATCTTCAAAGAAAAAATTTGGTCATCATTGATGCCGATAAAGATTTTCAAAAGAGAAAATCAGATGTCTTGAATACCACGAACGGAATTGTAGCAGATGAAACGCTGTTTTTAATGCCGGTTGGTAATAAAAATGGCAACCTTGAAACACTTCTGGAACGCATAATTCCAGTTGATAAACGCGATGTTTTAAAGTGTTTTCAAACCTACATTACTTGTACTTGAAGAATAACCATACCAATGGCAAAAGTAAAAATAGACGGAATCGAAGTGGAAGTGCCCGATGGCACCACCATACTCCAGGCAGCCCGGATGATTGGCGGTGATATTGTACCGCCGGCCATGTGTTACTACACGTCCCTGAAGGGATCGGGCGGTAAGTGCCGTACCTGCATGGTGAAAGTGACCAAAGGTTCGGAAAAGGACCCCAGGCCCATGCCCAAACTGGTAACCAGCTGCCAGACGATGGTCATGGACGGCATGGAAGTAGCCAACATCAGCAGTCCGGAAGTGCTTAGCGCACGTGCGGGCGTGGTGGAGTTTCTGCTCATCAACCACCCGCTGGACTGCCCCATTTGCGACCAGGCCGGTGAGTGCTATTTGCAGGATCTTGCTTTTGAGCACGGCGCCGAAAATACCCGTTACGAGTTCGAGCGCCGCACGTTTGAAAAAATTGACATCGGTCCTTATGTAAAACTGCACATGACCCGTTGCATTCTTTGTTATCGATGCGTGTATGTGGCCAACCAGCTCACCAACGAACGTGTGCACGGCATCCTTGGTCGCGGTGACCATGCTGAGATCAGTACGTATATTGAAAAAGCGATTGACAACGAATTCTCCGGAAACGTGATCGATGTGTGTCCCGTTGGCGCCCTCACCGACCGCACTTTCCGTTTCAAAAGCCGCGTATGGTTCCTCAATCCGATGGATGCCCACCGCGATTGTCCTACCTGCTCCGGCAAAGCCGTCGTTTGGATGTATGGCCATGAAATTTTCCGTGTGACAGGGCGAAAGGACCAATACGGTGAGGTGCACGAATTCATTTGCAACACCTGCCGGTTTGAGAAAAAAGCAACGACGGACTGGATCGTAGAGGGCCCACGGGACATCGAAAAACAGTCGGTCATTTCTCAAAACCATTACGAAGGAAAACCCCTTACGGTACGCTAAGTGCCTGTTAAATAAAAAGTTATGTCTGTTTTATTGTTTCTTTTTCTTGGGGTGCTGCTCGAAAAATTCGGCCTGATTGTGGTGTTGTTTCTCATCACACTGGGTATAGCGGCCTATTCGACCTACGGTGAGCGCAAGGTAGCCGCCTTTATGCAAGACCGGGTTGGTCCGGACCGCGCCGGGCCGTTCGGATTGTTGCAGCCCATTGCCGACGGGGTTAAAATGTTCATGAAGGAAGATTTTATTCCACAGGGTTCGGAAAAGTGGTTGTTCATTATGGCGCCGGGTATTTTCATTTTTACGGCTTGTATGACCAGCGCCGTCATACCGTGGGGCACCACCCTCACTCTTTTTGGCGCAAACATTGATTTACAGGTAACCGACATCAACAGTGGCGTCTTGTATGTACTTGGTTTCACCTCGCTTGGGGTATACGGCATCATGATTGGTGGCTGGGCTTCGAACAACAAATACTCTTTGTACGGCGCCATCCGCGCATCTTCGCAGATGATCTCCTACGAACTGGCCATGGGTCTTGCCATCATTGCTGTGGTGATGCTCACAGGTACCCTCAGCTTACGGACCATGGCTGAAGCGCAGACAGGATTCAACTGGACGGTTATTTACCAGCCATTGGGTTTTTTGATCTTTTTCATTTGTGCGTTAGCCGAATGCAACCGTGCGCCTTTTGACCTACCGGAATGTGAAACGGAGCTTGTGGGTGGTTTTCACACCGAATACAGCTCGATGAAGCTTGGTTTTTACCTTTTTGCCGAATACATCAACATGTTTATTTCATCGGCATTGATCAGCACGTTGTATTTCGGTGGATACAACTTCCCGTTTGTGGACCCGGCCTGGCTTGGTGGTTTGATGGGGCCTGTTGTTTTGTTTGCCAAAATCTTCTTTTTCATTTTTGTATTCATGTGGATTCGTTGGACATTGCCGCGATTTCGCTACGACCAACTTATGCACCTGGGCTGGAAAGTACTCATTCCGCTTTCCATTCTCAACATGTTGCTTACCGGCGCCGGCATATTGTGGCTGGAATCGAAATTTTAAGACTTGTCCTGAGGAACGAAGGATCTGTTCCTTCAGGATTGGATTAACAGGATTTTTCGCGTTTAATGCGGGAAAACATCAAAAGATAACTACGTCATGGAACCACTAACCAACCGCTCGAAGGTTATAGTCAATAAAGAAATGAGTTTTTCAGAGCGGATCTACCTCCCGGCCATCCTAGGCGGCATGTGGATCACGCTCAAGCACTTTTTCCGAAAACCGGCTACCGTAAAGTATCCGGATGAACACCGGCCTTTTGCCCCCGTTTACCGCGGCTGGCATGTTTTGAAACGCGACGAGCAGGGCGCTGAGCGCTGTACAGCTTGTGGCCTATGTGCTGTAGCTTGTCCGGCAGAAGCAATCACCATGGTGGCTGAAGAGCGTGAAAAAGGCGAAGAAAAGCTTTACCGCGAGGAAAAATACGCTTCTACTTATGAGATCAACATGCTTCGCTGCATTTTCTGCGGCTTGTGTGAGGAAGCTTGTCCGAAAGAAGCCATTTTCCTTACCGACCGCACGGTGCCTTCCGATTACGTACGCCAGGATTTTATTTTTGGAAAAGATTTGTTGGTGGAGGGCGTTGAGCCTGAAAAGCGCATCGATGTATCCGTACGTCAGAAACACATACAGGAGAAAAAACAGCCTGCCGAATTTTGACGCAAGCGTTTGTTCAGAATAGAAAAAACCTTGGATTACCTTTGTCCGACCTAAAACTGCAACAATTTTGCAAAACGATTAACCGACCATGACCCTTGCCCTATTTTTGACCCTAGCGGTTATTTCGGTCATAACAGCATTGCTGGTGGTGCTTTCGCGCAACCCCATTCACAGCGTGCTGTACCTGATCCTCACCTTTTTTACCATTGCCGGCTTGTACATCATGCTCAACGCCCAGTTTTTGGCCGTTGTGCACATCATTGTCTACTCGGGAGCCATTATGGTGTTGTTTCTTTTTGTAATGATGTTGCTCAACCTAAACAAAGACACGGAGCCTCAGAAGTCGATTTATTGGAAAGTCGGTGGAGGTTTAGCTGCCGGTATGTTGCTGGTTACGCTTGTGGGCGCCATGCGTGGCGGCATCGAGCTTCAGGCATCAGCTACTCCAGACAGCAACGTAGGCCTGGTTGAAAACCTTGGTAAAGTATTGTTCACCGATTTTGTGGTTCCCTTCGAGATTGCCGGCATACTGTTCCTGGCCGCCATGGTTGGCGCTGTGTTGGTAGGCAAACGCGATTTAAAATTATAAACGCCATGCTGAAAGCTGTGCCCATAGAATATTTTGTGTACCTGTGCACCCTGCTTTTTGTGATCGGGGTATTTGGGGTGCTTACGCGCCGTAATGCCATTGTGGTACTGATGTGCATTGAGCTCATGCTCAACGCTGTAAACTTGCTGCTCGCAGCTTTCTCTACGTATTTGTCGGACGCCCAGGGACAAATTCTCGTGTTTTTCATCATGGTTGTGGCGGCTGCAGAAGCTGCCGTTGGCCTGGGTATTTTGGTGATGATTTACCGCAACACCAAATCGACCGACATTTCCCTGCTTGACCAACTTCGGAACTAAGCCCTATGCAATCCTTGCTACCACTGATTCCTTTTTTACCCCTGCTGGGTTTTCTGATCAACGGGATTTTCGGGCGTAAATACTTCTCGAAAACAACCGTCGGTCTGGTAGGCTCAGCGCCTTTGCTGGTTTCCTTTCTGTTGAGCCTTGCGGCGTTCAACCAGGTGGCCACATCGGGGCCCATCAGTTTTTCACTGTATCAGTTCCTTGCCGTGGACAGTCTTCAGGTGCCTTTTGGGTTCCTCATCGACCAGCTTTCGGTGTGGATGATGTTGATTGTAACAGGTGTGGGTTTCCTCATTCATGTGTATTCCATTGGTTACATGCACGATGATGATGGTATGTGGCGCTTTTTTGCCTACCTGAACCTCTTCATTTTCTCCATGTTGCTGCTGGTGATGGGCGACAATTTCCTGATGCTGTTTTTCGGCTGGGAAGGCGTGGGGCTTTGTTCCTACCTGCTCATCGGTTTCTGGTATACCAACGTGGAATTCGGCAAAGCGGCCCGTAAAGCGTTCATCATGAACCGCATCGGCGACCTTGGTCTGCTGTTGGGCATTTTTCTGATTTACAAAACTTTCGGCAGCATACAGTATGCCCAGGTATTCGGCCAGCTTGGCACGCTGGAAATCGGCGCAGGTGTGGTTACCACCATTTGCCTGTTGCTGTTCGTAGGTGCCATCGGTAAAAGTGCTCAGATTCCGCTTTACACCTGGCTGCCCGATGCCATGGCCGGTCCGACCCCTGTATCTGCGCTCATTCACGCTGCCACCATGGTAACGGCCGGTATTTACCTGATTGCACGTTGCAATGGTTTGTACAGTTTGTCTCCGGACGCCCTGCATATGGTGGCCATCGTTGGTCTGGCGACCAGTTTGTTCGCAGCCTTTATCGGTTTACGGCAAAACGACATCAAAAAAGTACTTGCCTACTCCACCGTTTCGCAGCTTGGGCTCATGTTCCTGGCACTCGGCATGGGCGCATACAGCAGTGCGATGTTCCACGTAACTACGCACGCATTTTTCAAGGCCCTTCTGTTTCTCGGCGCTGGCAGCGTGATTCATGCACTGGGCGGAGAACAGGACATCCGCAACATGGGTGGATTGCGCAAAGCGCTGCCCATAACGTTTTGGATTTTTCTGATCGGTACGTTTGCCATATCTGGGTTCCCGTTACTTTCGGGGTTTTTCTCCAAAGATGAAATTTTTGCCCACGTTTACGATCACGGTGGCACCAGTTGGTGGGCCTTGGCCTCTTTCGGCGGTTTGCTGACAGCGGTGTACATGTGCCGGTTGTTGTACGTGACCTTTTTCGGTGATTTCCGCGGAACGGAAGATCAAAAACACCACCTGCACGAAAGTCCTGCCGTAATGACCATTCCGCTAATCATTCTGGCGGGTTTGTCGGTTGTGGGCGGGTTGCTCAACCTGCCGCACTTTTTGCACATCGAACCTGCCTCATGGATGGCCCATTGGTTTGCCGGCAACGGTGTAACGGGTGCGTCTGTTATCCCGATGGGTGAAATCGGCATTGATGCTTCCACGGAATGGATGTTGATGGGCATTGCTACGGCCGTTGCACTGGCAGTTATTGCCGTTAGCTACGTGTTGTACAGCAAACCTGCCAACCTGCCGGTGGAAGATGCCGAACTGAGCGGTTTGAGTAAATTGTTTGCCAACAAATTTTACGTAGATGAAATTTACGACGCCTTGTTTGTGAACCCTACAGCCCGTTTGTCCAAAATGCTGCATTACTACGCCGACGTTTGGGGTTTGGATGGTGTGGTAAACGGTGTGGGCAAAGGGGTAATGGAACTCGGCGGCTATTTTCGCAGGCTCCAAAACGGCAACATCGAATATTACCTTTTGGGCATGGTGGCTGGCATTATGCTGCTGCTTTTGTCTGTATTCGTTTAATCTCGCCGGCCCTTCACAGGTCCGCCATTGCAACAACAAGAATGCGTTATGTCGCTATACCTTATACTTATACCTTTTGTTAGTTCGCTGATTTTGCTGCTGGCCCGTCCGGCCGCTTCACGCAGCATAGCTTTGGCAGCCTCGCTGGCGAACCTGGCCATCACGTTGTTTGCGTTTTCGGGATTCAACGGCGACGGTTCTTTCAACCATGAGTTCAGTGTGCCCTGGGTATCCAGCGCCGGGATTCATTTTCGACTTGGTTTAGACGGCATCAGTTTGCTCATGGTTTTGCTAAGCAACTTGCTTGCACCGCTGATCATCCTTAGCAGCGGAGGTGAAAAATACCATCCCGAGGCGCGCTATTTCGGCCTTTTGCTGATGATGCTGGGTGCATTGAACGGTGTATTTATGGCCCTTGACGGCTTGTTGTTTTATGTGTTTTACGAACTGGCGCTCATTCCCATCTATTTTATTTGCGCCATATGGGGCGGCGACAACCGCATCAGGGTTACGTTGAAGTTTTTCATTTATACGTTTGCAGGGTCGTTGTTCATGCTGGTCGCATTGATCTACATGTACCTGCAAACACCTGGAACACATTCTTTCCTGTGGGAAGATCTGGTGAGCGTACAACTTTCGAACGGTGCAGCCTGGTGGGTTGCTTTGGCATTTTTCCTGGCTTTTGCTGTAAAAATGCCCATATTTCCCTTCCACACCTGGCAGCCCGATACTTACACGACAGCGCCTACCGGCGGAACGATGCTGCTCGCCGGCATCATGCTGAAAATGGGAACTTACGGTGTCATTCGCTGGATGATTCCACTGGCGCCCGAAGCATTGCACGATCTATCACCCATCTTTATATCGCTGGCTGTTTTTGGCATTGTTTACGCAAGCATCATCGCCATCAAACAAACCGACCTGAAACGCCTGATCGCATATTCCTCCATTGCCCACGTGGGGCTTATTGCCGCCGGTATTTTTGCCTGGAATAAGGTAGGAGTACAGGGCAGCCTATTACAAATGCTCAACCACGGCATCAATGTGGTTGGGTTGTTTTATGTAGTTGAGGTGCTTGAACGCCGTCTTGGTACCCGCTCGCTTTCGGAGATGGGCGGCATTGCCAAAAGTGCACCCAATTTTGCTGCTTTGTTCATGATTATTATGCTTGGCGCCGTAGCTGTTCCACTTACCAATGGTTTTCCCGGAGAGTTTCTCTTGTTGAACGGCGTGTGGAATTACAATCCATGGCTAGGTGCTTTGGCTGGCCTAACGATCATTTTCGGCGCCGTTTACATGCTGCGTGCTTACGGACTTGTCATGTTTGGAAAACCCAACGATTCTACGTTGCACTTTGAAGACATCAACATACGTGAATGGGTTGTGTTGGGCGCTGTAGCGCTCATGGTGCTTGTTTTCGGCTTTTTCCCGCAATGGATTTTGAACATTACCGACGGCAGCGTGAACCGCATTTTGAGCGTCGTACAATTTTAAACTGGAAGCTCGGCTTATTTTGATACCATTATGAAGGCATTATTGATCCTATTTGTTACCGCCATTGTCGTGCTTTTCGCCGGCTTGTCAGCCAAACGCCAAACTTTGGTGCTGCTTGCGTTGGGAGGCGTACTGATCGCTCTGGGCGCTACGGTGAGTGATCTTTTTGTGGGTGACACCACGGGCTGGAACGAGATGTATGCCACCATGTTCCGCTTCGACAGCTATGCATTGGCTTTCGGCGCCGTGATATTGTTAACTACTGCACTGCTGTTTGGCCTGAGCGGCTGGGGATTTCGCCATCTTTCCGATACGCTTGGCGACAACTACGGACTGATTCTTTTCAGCATCTGCGGAGCGTTTTGCATGTTTTCATTTACAAACATGATCATGCTCTTTTTGGGCATCGAAATATTGAGTATTCCACTTTATGTGCTCGCAGGCAGCCGTCGCGACAACCTTGCATCCAACGAAGCAGCGCTGAAATACTTTCTAATGGGCTCCTTTGCAACAGGCATCTTGTTGTTTGGCATAACCCTCGTATATGGATCATGCGGTACGTTTGATTTGCAGGGCATTGCTTCGGCAGTGCAAAGCGGTCGTGCCACCGGCAACATGTTCAGCATCGGTATTTTGTTGATTGTTGCCGGACTTAGTTTTAAAGTATCGGCGGTACCCTTCCATTTTTGGGCGCCCGATGTGTATTCCGGCAGTCCCAACATGATTACCGCTTTTATGGCTACCGTGGTAAAAACCGCCGGCTTTGCTGCGTTTTACCGTTTGTTTTCCACCGCTTTTGTAGATTCCGGTGAAGTTTGGAATGTAGCCATCGCTGCCATCGCAGCGCTGACCATGACGTTGGCCAATACAACGGCATTGTTTCAGAAGGATTTCAAACGCATGATGGCGTACTCGTCCATCTCGCATGCAGGATATCTTTTACTTGCCATTCTGGTGGCCGGCCAAACAGGTGCCGCCAGTGCTATTTTGCTGTACACCCTCGCCTACTCTATCGCCACCGTGTGTGCTTTTGCAGTATACATGACGGTTGCTGAACAAAATGCCGATGGTAGTTTCAGCGCGTTCAACGGGTTGTCCAAAAAAGAACCGTTGCTTGCTGCCGTGATGGCCATTTCGGTTTTGTCCCTCGCAGGCATTCCGCCTACTGTCGGCTTTTTCGGCAAATATTTCCTTTTTACGGCTGCCTTTGAGGCCTATCCCTGGCTGATCGTGCTCGCCGTGATCAATTCCGCCATTTCCATTTATTATTATTTCAAAGTCATCATTGCTATGTATTTCACAAGCGACGAAAACGCCTACACAGTATCCGTTCCTGTGGCATTCCGTTGGGTTATGTTGGTTGGAATACTGCTGATAGGATTGCTTACGGTTTCGCCGGACACCATCTTGGGATTGATACCATAACCGTTGCTTTTAGCTGCCCTAAACATGAAAACCATCCATCTGCTTTTCGGAATGTTCACCTTGTGTATGCTGCTTTCGGCCTGTACTTCAGACAGTACGCAGCAATCTGATGCAGCAGCGCCAACTGTGCCACCAGGTAAGCCCGAGCTGTTTGTATATGTGGTTCAGTACAACGATCTGCGTTTGCGCGAACAACCAGGACAACAATCCAAGGTGGGCAGCAAACTGCCGGTTGGGGAGCTTGTTTCCGGCAGCGGAGAAACCTCGGCTCAAATGGACACAGTTGAATTGCGTGGAATCCCCATGACATCTGCCTACAACAAGGTTCGAACCAATACAGGTAAAGAAGGTTGGTTGTTCGGAGCTGCCGTTCAGGTGCTGTATGCGGGTACGAACATGGATGGTCCGGATATGAGTAAAATACAGGCAATCAGTCGTTTTCTAAGCGAACTTGATCCCAAAAATCTTGAAAGTGGAAAAAAAGCATGGGATCATGTACGAAAAATACCGGCCGATAAGAATCCTTCCAACGCAGATGCAACGCTGATACTTTTGGAACTTTTCATGCGACGCATGGAGTTTGAAGGCGCTTTTTACAGTATGACCGAGGGCCTCAAATGGGAAGATGCCGATTACGAAGCGGTGCATGGCAACCGTTTCGACATGAACAAATACCCGGCAACCAAACAGTTGGCAGCATCCGGTTTTCGCTTGGCCTATGCCGAAGGAACCGTCTTCCCGGTGTATGATTTGGAACTGTTTCAAAAGTATTTTTCGACGCGTGTAGGTCCGGGTATGAAAGCTTATCTCGAGCAATCGGTACTTGAACAGCAGCTTTCGGAGATGAGCGACAACGGCATTGTTATTGCCCTTGAGGAGCTGGCTGATCGGGCAGCTTTTTGGGAGAAATTCAACAACAACAACCCCTATTTCCCTTACAAAGAAGAAACGAGGGGGTCGCAAAGCTGGCTGACCAACGCGCTGGTTTTCGGCGCCAACAATACGCCCGTATTCAATTACGAAACCAATGAGGTAACCCCTGAATTTCGTAAGATGTGGGAATATGCGCAACAAAAATACCCGGGAACAACCGTGGCGTCCCGGGTTAAATCTTTTGCTGATTTGTGCGCCTCAGAAGGTTGGAAACGCACAGACAAAGTAGAAGCGTATATGGGCAAACTACAAATGTGATTCGTTAATCAGGTTTGGTCCAGGTGTTGTTTTCGTTGTCCATGTCGGCAAGCCGGTGTGTCGGGTCGATTTCGATTTTTGCAATTTTTTTGCTTTTACCGGGTATTTCAAAGTTGATCGTGGCGTCCACCCAGCGGTGGTCGGGCAACACGGTTCGTTTCATATCCGATTCGGCGGGTTTTTCACCGCGCATACTTTCCAGTGGTATGTAAAACAGTTCTTGATCGCCGTCGGTGAAGGTAACCACAATGTCGAGCGGCATGGCCAGGCGGCCAATGCGCTGGATGGTGACCCGGGTATTTTTTCGACCTTCGGCTTCCACCGATTGGATGGCGTAGTCGATGGTAGCAAGCGTATTCACCCAGGTTTGCAGGTACCAATCGAGTTCCAGGTCGCTTTCCTTTTCCATCACCCGGATAAAATCGTTGTCGTTGGGGTGGCGGTATTTCCAATCGTTGTAATAACGCAAAAGGCCGCGGGCATGGGCTTGTTTTCCGATGATGTATTCCAGTTGGTTTAAAAAGACGGCGCCTTTCACGTAGGATGCGAGGCCGTAGGCATAGTTGGTTTCAAAAAAATCGGCATGGGTGCTCAGGGGTTCTTCTTTACTGCTGTTCACCAGGTTGCGGTAGGCATTGTACGTGCCATCGTAGGGCATTTCCGAAAAGGTAGCGCCAGGGAGCAGGCCTTTACGGGCCAGTTCATTTTCGATCCAGGTGGTTGCATAATCGGTAAAGCCTTCATCCATCCAGGAGTAAAGGCTTTCGTTGGTGCCCATCAACATTTGATACCAGGAATGCATTTGTTCGTGTACGGCAACACCGACCAGACTTTTGAGCGGCCGTTTGCCGGTAATGAGGGTTGCAAGCGGGTACTCCATGCCACCGTCGCCCCCCTGAATAAAGGCGTATTCCTTGTAGGGATATTTGCCGAAACGCTGGTTCATCAGGTTTCGGGCCGTGTTCATGATGGCCGGTAATTGTTCCCATTGTTCATCGTAACCTTTACCTTTTTGCCAAAAGAAGCGCATGATGCTGCCATCATCTGCGGTGATGAATTTATGGGTGTAATCGGGATCGGCGGCCCAGACAAAATCGTGCACCTCCGGAACTTTGAAATGCCAGCGCAGTTTGTCTCCGGCCGGACGAGCAACCGTTGTGCCGATTGTTTCGTATCCATATCCGATTTCCTGTGGATTTTGGAGGTAGGCGCCTGCCGCTACGACATAGTTTTTGTCCATGTTGATGGTGACATCAAAGTCGCCCCACACGCCGTAAAATTCGCGGCCGATGTAGGGCATCGAATGCCAGCCATGTTCGTCGTATTCACACAGTTTGGGGTACCACTGGGCCATGGAGAACTCAATACCTTCACGGTTGTCGCGGCCGGATCGGCGGATTTGAAGAGGCACCTGCGCATCCCACTGCATGTCGAGTGCTGTTACCGAGCCTGGAAGTAAGGGTGTTTTTAAAGGGATTTCAAGAATGGTTTCGCTGGTTTCGAAATTTTGGGCGACGCCATTGACGGACACATTTTTTATCCGGATCCAGCCTTCCTCTTCGGGTTTGAGTTTGCTGATGCGGTCGGCCACGCGTGTATCGGCGTCGGGCAGCGAAAGGTTTCGCACATCCATCATGCTGCCAGGTTTGAAGGCATTGAAAAAGAGGTGGAAAAACAGATGGGTTAAGGTATCGGGGCTGTTGTTGGTGTATTGTATGCGCTGATTTCCGCTGTATTGGTGAGCGGCAACATCCACATCAATGTTCATGGTATAGGCAATACGTTGTTGCCATCGGTGATTTTGCGCTGTGGCGACTGAAAAGCCGGCAAGGAAGGCCAGGCTGAGGAAAATGTTTTTTTTCATAAAATAAATTTGTTACAAACCAAAAAGGGTTTCAAACTTAAAAACCGATTGGGCAATATTAAGGTAAAACGTTTTGTTGTGGGTATTTTTTGGAAAAACGGTCCAAACGTGGTTGCGGGCGACGTCGTTGCCGTATATTTGCCGCGTTAAACTTACAACAGACGAAAAAAGCTATTTGTTATGCGATTCCGTTTTGCGCTGGCATTGATTGTATTGGCTGCTTTAACGCGCCTTCTGCCCCACCCTCCCAATTTTACACCAATTGGCGCCATGGGTTTGTTCGGCGCCGCCTATTTCGGCA
>JBBSDH010000060.1:0-19279 GCA_038249605.1 Chitinophagales bacterium
CCAGCTCCTGGTTTGTTTTTTTGAGGCCGTTGCGGTCGTGCCCCCTCTACTTTCCTCTTCTGTCGCGGCCCGGGCCGCCCCCGCCCCCCCCCCCCCCCCCCCCCACCCCAGCACAGCGTTATTTTCAGTCGCCATGACAGCGCGTTTTGTACTTCCAGTTAACCACAATTAGTAGTTAAAATGGTGCCAAATATGTTTAATCCCACGCTAAAGCTTCTGGTCAGATAAACGCGCTTTTCGGTTCATTCCCGGTTTGAAAAGGCACTAAAAGAGCCGAAGAGCTTCTCGTCATGACAAGGAGACACCCGATTTTTTTGACCGACCAACCGACTAAAACGGTATATCCTCCTCGTTCATCCGCGAACTTTTCGCTATCACGCTGGGCGTGAACGGTCCGGTGAGTGGATCGCTGAGGCCGGCGAAGGCTGGATCTTCGAGGTTGGTAAATTTGGCGAAGTGGTCGGTGAAGCGCACACGTATGGTATCAAGTGCGCCGTTACGGTGTTTGGCGATGATGATTTCGGCCACACCCTTGAGGCTTTGTCCGGTTTCGTCCTCCAGAATTTGGTAGTATTCAGGACGGTAGATGAAGGACACGATGTCTGCGTCCTGTTCAATGGCGCCGGAGTTGTGACTAACGATGCCGCCGTTGGCCAGCCAGTTTTGGGTTCCGGGCACACTCAGGTCGAACACTGGTTCCACACCGGCGGGGGTAATGCTCACCACGGCATCCCAGAAGATGTCGCTTTGGGCGTGTTCCATCAGGGTCGGGTCGTCGAGCAAAGTGGCGTATTCACTCAGAACTTCGCGCAAAGGAGCAAATGAAAAATGTGCGCTTCCGCCGTACGATGTTCCGCGCAAATCAGCCATTTCCCGATGGGATATGCCCTTGGATTTCATGCCGGATTTAACGGAAGCAAAAATCTCCTTCGGCAACGTATCGGTATTCGTATTGGAAACGGTATTTTCAAGGTATGCCAGCATTTGCGCGGCGGATTTGGCTTTGGGGCCAAATGCACCAACCTCTGTAAGGAAAATGCGTTGGTCGCGCGTGCCCGACACATCCACACTGAACATGGGACGGTATTTCCCCTGTTGCACTTCACGGATGCGGGCAACAATGCCGAAACGCAAAAGCAGCAAGGCCACATCGTCGGCCAATGGTTGGCTGTTGGTTGAAAAAGCAATCCTGCAAGACCCTTTCCGCCCGTTTTTGGGTACGTACATGGTACCGTCTGTGGCCCACAAGTGCCTCAATAGCAGGGCTATTTGTTTGTTGTTAAGCTGAAAAACCTGCGAAGGCAAATGTTTTTCGTACGAGCGTTGTCCAAAGATACCCAATTCGCGAAGCCACAAATTCATACCGGCCGGATGCCAGCGGTTGCCGTTGCCGCTGAAGACAAGTTGGTGCCAGTTGCCCCGTCCATGGTTTCGGTTAACTTTTACATCAAATGCCTTTTCGGCAGATTCCTGTACAATTTTACTGTTTTCTTCCGATGCCGTCGTGTACCGTAACGGTTGGTGTTTGATGTAGCTTCCATTGCCGACGAGGTGACCAAGCAAAACGAGGTGCTCCTCCAACCAAACCAGCGGACTTTCAGGCTCTGGCAA
Source organism: Chitinophagales bacterium (assembly GCA_038249605.1). GTDB lineage: Bacteria > Bacteroidota > Bacteroidia > Chitinophagales > Saprospiraceae > M3007. Next base: position 1,612 of record JBBSDH010000060.1, read on the forward strand.
ACGCCGGGCAACAGCAAGCCGGTCGCCCGGATGCAGATCCTGCACTTCTTTCCAGCATTCAAAAGCAAGCAATCGGTGGCCTGCGGTTGCTTTCATGCGACGGCCGCTGGCAAGTTTTACTTCGTAAACATCCTTTTCACCCGAAGGCCAAACCAGATCAGAATGTTGGACGGTGAGTTTGTGGTTGTCGGGTGACAAGGACAAAACATCAACTGGCTTGTTGACGAGATCGGCTATGAGCGCCACACTGCCGTCGGCGAGGAAAACCCTGGTATCGCCGGCGACACATTCGCGGAGGTCACTCAATTGCGGCCGTTTGCTGCCACCGCGTACCTCCACTTGTCGGCTGAGCTGCGACAGAGCGATGACGGGTACGCTGAGTTCTTTGGCCATACCTTTGAGGGCGCGGGAGATGCTTGCGATTTCCTGTTCGCGGTTGCCGTTTTTATTGTTTTCCGCAGCGCCGCTCATGAGCTGTAGGTAGTCGATGATGATCAGCTGGATGTCGTACTGCATCTTCAGGCGGCGACATTTGGCGCGCAGTTCGAAGATGTTGATGCCGGGCGTATCGTCGATAAAAATGGGCACCGAGCTGAGTTTTTCAACCGTGGTTTGCAGTTGTTGCCACTCCCAATCTTCCAGTTTTCCGCCGCGCATTTTCGGACCGGGAATTTCCGCCTCCATTGAAATCAGACGTTGCACCAATTGGGTGCTGGCCATCTCGAGCGAAAAAAGGGCGACGGGTTTGTTGAAATCCTTGGCGGCGTTGAGGGCCATGGCGAGCACGAACGAGGTTTTACCCATACCCGGGCGGGCGGCCAGGATGATGAGGTCGGACGGTTGCCAGCCCGATGTGAGCCTGTCGAGGTTGGTAAAACCCGTAGGAACGCCCGTTAGTCCGTCGGATTTTCCGATGAGTTCTTCCACCTGTTTGAGCACCTTGCTGGCAAGTGTACCCATGCTTTCGAAGCTCCGGCTGAGGTTGTTTTGCGTGATGCCGAACAGGCCTTTTTCGGCCTCGTCGAGCAGGTTGAACACATCGGTCGTGTCCTCGTAAGCATCTTTGATGGTTCGTGTGCTCACGCGGATGAGTTCGCGCTGGATGTGTTTTTGCGCCAGGATTCGGGCGTGGTATTCGATGTTGGCCGCAGAGGCTACGCGGTTGGTAAGTTCAACGAGGTAATACGCGCCGCCGACTTTGTCGATGTCGCCGCTTTGGCGCAAGCCTTCGGTGACGGTGAGCAGATCGACCGGGTTGGAGCGCTCAAAAAGTTTGATGATGGCCTTGTAGATGAGTTGGTGCGACTCGAGGTAAAAGCTTTCGGGGCGCAGAATATCCATGATCATGGGCAAGGCCTCGCGGTCGAGCATAAGGGCACCCAATACGGCTTCTTCAAGGGGAAGAGACTGCGGTTGCACCTTGCCGAACACATAGTTCGACAGTCCTTCCTGAGCGTTGCCGCTTTGGCGTTGCGCACGCTGTGAACCAGACGAGGAATCGCGGCCTGTCTGTTTGTTGTTGTCGTTGAATTCTGCCATGGTGGTACTCGCTTCGCTACAAACCTACTTCGAAATTGATGGACCCAAGGGTTTTCCAAACATTCCGTTTTGGGTCAAACCTGTGGATAACTCTGTAATAAAATGTGGAGAAGTCCCAAAACAATCCGTTTTATCCACAAGCCCTACCCCTTTTCCACACTTGTGCACGCCCAAATATTTCTTCAATTGATAAATTCTACTTAACCTAAAAACTTGATCCGTAATTTTTTACGGTTGTTTCATCCCGTGTATCGCAACACTTGTCAAATACGGAAGTTTGAAAAAAAAGGATCGTTGAAAGGTTAATGGGCTTGTGTAAAAAAAAATTCAGGAAGTTTTCCACACTCAAATTTAACAGTTTTTGTTTGTTAAAAGCAAGTTTTTTTGAAGCGCAGTTAAAACACGATACGTTACGCAATTTTTTTTATGAATTAACCTTAACGTAACATGAATATTTTAAAAAAAATTTAAAGTTGTATTGTCGTTTTTTTTAAAATAAAATACTAAATATTAACTAAAAAACAGAAATCCTTCGGATGCGTCACAAAAACGCCCGAAGGACTCCTAAATTCTTTTAAAACAAAATTTGCCTTGTTGGTGGCGATTATTCGCCAAAAACCGCAAGTACCCTGTCCCCACCCATCAATTTAAGTTCCGTGCCTTTTTGCGCAAAACCGGTAACCTGACCAAGCATCGACAAAAAACGGTCCTCCTGTTTCATGTCGGGACACATTTTTTTGGTCAAAGTAGCCGGAGACAGCGTCAGTTTTTTCTTTTTCATGGTATAGGTGCCGCTGAAGTTGTTGCACCCGGTGTTGCCCATGTATTTCATGTTTTCCGGGTCAAACTGGATGGCGCCGCCGTTGCCTTCCGGCACGGTCTGGCCAAACAGCTGGGTGAGGTTGTACGATGTGCCCGATGGCAACACGGGGGCTTTGCAGCCCATAAAGCCCAGAAGGCTTAAAGCAAATAAGGGAATGAATTTACGCATAGCTGGTTTGATTTGAATTTTTTTAAGAAACGAAAGGTAACACATTTGGTATTGTACAACCAAAACTCCGAACAAGCTCTGCGTGAAAGTTACGTTAATATCGATATGGTACGCGTAATTTTCAAGAGCTTTGCCCACTTATTTCAACCACCTGTATTTATGTTTGTTTCCAACCGCAATCTGAAAAACCTGACCGCTCTGGTCTTTATAAGTTTGGCCTTTTTCGCCTGCATCAACGATAAACCTGCCGTCGTTACCAAGGGTCCTTCCACACCCAAAATTACGGTTCCACAAGTAGCAGTTCCGGTTTTCAACCAAGATTCTGCCTACGTGAACATTGAAAAACAGGTCAACTTTGGTCCGCGCGTACCCAATACCGATGGCCACCGCAAATGCGCCGCCTGGCTCAGCAGCGAATTCAAACGCTACGGTCTGACTGTTATCGAACAAAAATTCCAGGCGCAGCACTATAAGGGAACCATCTTCAACTGCGTCAACATCATCGGCCAATACAAACCCGAACTGCCCAACCGTATCCTACTGGCAGCCCACTGGGATTCTCGTTTTATGGCCGACCAGGATACCAAAAACACCAACAAACCCATCGATGGCGCCGACGACGGCGGCAGCGGCGTAGGCATCTTGCTCGAACTGGCCCGTGTGCTGCAAGCCAATCCGGTAGATATAGGTGTGGATTTTGTACTTTTTGACGCTGAAGACCAAGGCAACGACTCCGACGACGGCCAGGACAACAGCCGCACCTGGTGCCTCGGCGCCCAGCATTGGGCTAAAAACCTGCACCGCCCCGGCTATTCGCCCATGTACGGCATCCTGCTTGATATGGTGGGTGGCAAAAACCCCAAATTTGCCCGTGAAGGTCTGTCGCGCACGTACGCCCCCGCCATCGTGGACAAAGTGTGGAACACCGCCGCTTCCCTCGGCTACAGCAATGCCTTTGTACCCGAAGACGGCCCCGCCATCACCGACGACCACTTTTTCGTCATACAGATCGCCCGCATCCCCATGATCGACATCATCAGCAGGCCAGGCGAAACCAAATCCGGGTTTGTAAAACATTGGCATACCCACGACGACAACATGAGCGCCATCGACAAAAATACCTTAAAAATGGTAGGCCAAACGGTTACCGCAGTGGTGTACAACACCTACAACGGGGTTTTATAACAAAGGATACAAAACAGGCCTCGACGGACTTGCATCGAGATCGAACGCCGCCGTCTGGAGGTTCAACAGGTAATCGCCGTCCGGAACCTCATTGGGCGCATAAAGCAGCTCGGTGATCGTAGCTTCGCGCCGCACGGCTTCGGGATATTGCCAAAAAGCATGGTGCGCCAGCAAAGCACCACCGTCCTCCTCACGGTCCACCGAAGGCAGATCCGTTAAAAAGTGTACGATGCCGCAATATACAAGATACCGCATGGCCTCATGGTGGATGTAAGGCGGATTTGTGCCGGAATAATGAGCCCGGAGTTTCAGGTCGTCGTTCGGCAACGTGCGCAACACCAGTGCCTGAACCTCACCGGGTTTGATAAGGTCTTCCAATTGTTCGCGCATCACTACGCGGTCGCCTTCCGGCGTTTTTTGCGGGCGAAAACTCACCAGCCTGGCGCTGTAGTGTGCATTTTGCAGACACTCGCGCAACACGTATCGCTCGCGCGCGATGTGGCCCACACATTCGGTATGGGTGCCGTTGCCATGCGGATTGAACCGCACGTTGAAAAAATTCACCAGTCCACCCTCAGCCGTACTGCCTACAAAATTACCTGCTCGCACAGGCTCGTAAACAACTTCAGGCGCCCAGAAGCAACTCACGTTTTCCGGACCGGAGCTCAACAGCATCGACAGGTCGAAGGGACGGCTCAGGTCGGCTTCGCGCCAGATGTCGTTGATTTGGAGGCGAATGGTAATTTGCATGGTTGGAAAAATTCGGAGTGGGTTTTTGATGTACGCAGGGTGGTTTCACGCAGATTTTACACAAAAAAGTTTCACCCAGATTTTATGCAGATTGATTGCACAGATTTTACGCAGAAAGGTTTCGAGCAGATGTCACATCTGCACGAAACCCCTCTACGTACATTCTAAAAATCCACATTGGACTTCAGACTATTTTATTTCTGAACTACCAAACGTACAGCGCCAGTACTTTTTCCATCGCTCAAACGCAGCATGTACATGCCTTGGGGCAGATGATCGAGCTCCAGAACTGTTTGGAACTCACCGCCCGACGTGCTGAAATGCTCATTGTACAGCAGTTTGCCCGTAGCATCGAACACATCGGTATGAAACTCGGAAGGTGCCTGGCCGAACTGCAAACGGAACAAACCTGCGCCCGGGTTGGGCGATACCAGCAGGCCCCATTCGGTGGTCGGATCTATGGTGCCGACGTTGTTCACCGTTACAGTTACGTTGTCTTTACATCCATTTTCATCCTGTACCGTGAGCACATACATGCCGTTGGGCAATCCGGTGAAAAGGTTGCTTATTTGAAAGTTCACGCCGTCTATGCTGTACCGGATGTTTCCTGTACCGCCGGAAGCACCGCCCAGGATGCTGTCGCCTGTAGAAGAAGCGGAAGCAATCAACACCTGCGGTTCACTCAGGACAAAACTCGAGGTGTACGTGAATCCTTCGCTGTCGCTCACCACGATGGTATACGATCCTGCCGTAAGATCACTGAAACGCACATTGACATCGCACGGACCACCTACATTGGCTACGTTGGCATTTGGATTGTTGATGACCACCGTGATGGGCGGATAACCACCATTGACACATATTTGAACTTCACCGTTTGCATCGCCTGCACACAGGGGGTCTGTTGCGGCAAAAAGGGATGCGACAATGGTATTGCCTAGCACCGAGAAAGTGGTGGTTGACGTGCAGTTGTTGTCATCGGTCACTTGCAGCTCGTAATCGCCCAGGGGCAAATCCTGCAAATCATCGGGGACAGTAATGCTCGTGCCGTTCAGAGTGTACGCATACGAACCTGTTCCACCGTTTGAGGCCACGGCCACGTCGTTGTCGGCAACCGTTGCCACAACATTAAGTGGCAGCGGTTCGGCAAGGTCGTAGTTGATCGTGGTGGTTGCACCGGCAGCATCGGTTACAAGTATGGCCAAAGCGCCCCCACCGATGTTGCTGAATGTCGGATCGTCTTGGTTTGGACCACCGTTGAGGCTGTAATTGTACGGAAAAATGCCACCGTTAACCGCTACAACGATTTCAGCGGTTTCGTCACCATGGCAAAGGATGTCGTTGGTTTGCTGAACAAAACCTACAAGTGCATCCACGGCCACAATGGCAAAGGTTTGGTCCGTGCAGCCGTTTTCATCCTGTACGGTCACGAAGTAAACGCCGTTGGGCAGGTCGGTAAACAAATTGGAGGTTTGGAAATTCACACCGTCAATGCTGTATTCCAAAATGCCCGTACCGCCACTTCCGGCAGCCGTAATGGTGTTGAGCGTCACATCGGAATCAACCGCAACCACATCGGGTTCGGAAATGGAAACGGTATTGGTTTGAGCGGTCAAGCCGTCGTTGTCTTTTACCGTAACCTGATACGATCCGCTATCCAATCCGGTAAATACTGGATTGTTTTGGAAGATCACGCCGTCAAGGCTGTAAGTATAAGGCGTTGCGCCGCCACCGGCCACAACACTGATGACTGCGTTGTTGTCGCCGTTGCAAGTGATTCCAGTGACAAGCTGCGCTGCAGCAACTATTGAATTTGTCGCAACGATAACCTGGGCAGTTTGTGTACAACCCGTTGTGTCGAGAAGTGTCACGGTATAGATACCGTCGGCGAGTGGACCAAAAACGTTGTTGCTCTGGAAATTTACGCCGTCGAGGCTGTATTCCAAAGTGCCAGTACCACCGGATCCATTTGCTGTAATGGTGTCGTTGGAAACCGAGGTCGTCAACACCAGGAGCTGTGGTTCATCGATCACAACCTCATTCGAGGTGGCTGTAAAACCGAACGGACCCGTAACAACCACCTCATAGGCGCCTGCGGCAAGGTTGCTGAACACATTGGATGTTTGTGGTGTGCCGCCATTGAGACTGTAAGTGAAGGCACCTGACAGTCCTGAGGCAGTGGCCGTGATTTCTGCTGTACTGCCTCCCCCGCACAAGATGTTTTGCGTTTGTGCAGCGTTTGCGGACAAGGTATTTTGTACGACGATGATCTGGAATGTTGCATTGTGCAGCCATGCATCGTTGTTCTGGTCGAGGGCATCGAAGCGGAATGCATCAACCGTTGCAGCATCGCCATTATTTGTGTAAGCGAGTTTGCCAGCGTCGATGTCGGCCTGTGTAAAGGAACTGCCTACGCCAAGCGTCGCACCGTTGAGTGTAAGCGTGCCATGCAAAGGCGTTTGCAGAAGGGTGAATAAGCCCAAGGCCGCACCGTCGCTGAGCGTCATGTAAAGGTTGGCGGAGGGCACGTTGGTGGTAGTTGCGGAGCCTACCGTAAGCGGCAGGTTGTTAAGCATGCTGCCGGGTGTGATTTGTTCCGAGAAGCAAAATGAAAGGCTCCAAGCCGTAAGTGCTCCACCATCGTCGGGGTAATTGTCGGTAACCAACAATGTCCAAACGCCAGCGCTGAGCTCGCCATTGTAAGCGGCAAGTGACCCAATGGACTGGAAGGCTCCGGCAAGTGCAGGCACCGTAGCGTTGCACGCGCTTTCAAGCAAGTCAGAGGTTTGAGCCGACTGGTCGTCGAAAACCAGCATTACATTATCGCCAGCACAACCGAAACCATTGCCGTCAACGACACCCGGGCGATCAAAAAGCAATACGGTATCGCCACCAGGTGAAACGACGCGTGCATCAAGGTCGCCAACCCACGTGTGGTCCGCATTCATGGATACGTTGATGTCTTCGATCAACCGCGACACGGGAACGTCGATTACGGATGTGCTGGTAGCTGCAACGGTCGGATCAATGGTTATTGGCACATTGGTACTGTTGAAGTTTTGGTTGCATGCCTGAAGACCTGTTTGGAAAGCATAAACTTCCGACCACGGGCCTTCACTGCAAGCGTTCGTTGGTTTCACACGCCAGTAATACACGGTGCCTATGGCAAGGCCAGCGGCATTTACCGTGGTGTCGATGACTGTTGTAGTGAGTACGATATCGCCAGCTCCAAACGCTGGACTGGTTGCCAGTTCGATCAGGTATTCGCCAGCAAACGGTGTGGTATTCCACACCAGCGAAGTGTTCTGCGATTGTCCTACAGTTCCGTTGGCCGGAACCAAAAGGTTGGATGCCGTTGATATTGCGGCAGGCAGCACAACAAGTTGCAGTTCGATGTTTTGAGAAATGCTTCCGCCTGTGGCTGACACGGTAATTGTAAAGTTGCCCACCATGGCGGGGGTCAGGTCTGTTACCACTACAGAGACTAAGCCCGAGGGCACAAGAGTTTCCGGTGTCACAAAAACATTGGCGCCAGCCGGAGCACCGGCAGCTGTAAAGGTGATCGGCGCGTCAAAACCCGAAAGCGACAACGCATTGATCGTATAAACGGCACTGTCGCTTGCGCAGATCGTCTGGCTTGTTGGCGTTGCGGACAAAACAAACGTTGGGGAAGGCGGCAGTTCAATTTTAAAATTCTGGTTGGAAATGTCGAAAAACACGTTTCCGACCGATTCAACCTTTACGCGGCAAAGGGTTGAAGGATTGTTGGGCGTAACGATGCTGGCGGTGCCGTTGTTGGGTACGTTGTCGGCCAAAACGATGGGGTACGTTTGTCCGCCGTCGAGCGACAGCAGGATGCGAACAGAAGCACAGTTAACGGGTGCGATGTTGGTGCCCGACACGTCCCAGGTAACCGTTTGTGGTGTACCTACCAGCCAGGTTACGTTGGTATTGGGCGCAATCACCACGAAAGGGCCGGCGGTGCCATCTACCGTGACGACCACATCGTCTTCGTCGGTACAACCGGCGTTGAAATTGTTGTCGCGCACTGTTACGCGGAATTTCATCGAACGGGCTACCCCGGGCAATTCTTCCCAAGTACTGTTTACGTTGTTGATGAGGTCGGGCAAGCGCGGGAAAAAACGCGAAGGCGAAGCAGTTCCTGTGTAGGAGCGGAAAAGCGGACCGGTAGCGCTGGTGGTTACAGGCGGCATGGTGGCAAACTGAGGATCCATTTGTTCCCAGCAATAGGTGAGGGTATCACCGTCCATGTCCGAGCCCGTAGCCGTAAGAACAAACGGCGTCGATCTGGGGATGGTGAAATCGGCTCCGCCGCTGACCACCGGATTGTTGTTGCCCAAATTGAGCTTCACCGGACAGTTGTTGCCGTTTCCGTTGATGATGAAACTGTAAACTTCCTGCATGCTGATGGCATGGAAATAATCGTCGCTGTTGTTTTGCACGTTGGGTGAGCAAATGCCAGCGTAACCCATGATGGTGGATGCACTGCCAGTCTCCATAGAAGCCGAGGCTACACGGTTGCAGTTGTTGTTCTGGGTGTGGTTGGCGCCGAACTGGTGACCCATCTCATGCGCTACGTAATCGATGTCGAACGGGTCGCCTACCGGTGAGCCACCTCCTGTCACACCTCTGGCTTTGCCGGTGCCGCAAACCACGCCAAGGCCGGCGACGCCGCCGCCACCTGTGCTGAACACGTGGCCAATGTCGAAATTGGCGTTGCCGATTACGGTGGTGAGGGTAGAAGCATTTTCACCCAACATGGTACCGCCGTTGCCGTTGGTATACGGGTCGGTAGCGCTGTTCAGGTAAATGATGAGGTCGTTGTTGGCGATGATGACCATGGTTACGGCAAAATCGTTTTCATAAACGCCGTTCACGCGGTTCATGCTGGTGTTCATGGCCGCCAGAACCAGAGGTTTGGTACCGCCGTGAAAGTTGGCGTATTCGCCGGTACAGGCCAGTGCCAACCTGTATCGGCGCAACTGACAGTCGCCGTTTACGATGTTTTCGGGTGCATCCGTACCGGGTTTGAGTTCTTCACCCACAGATTCGGTTTCGCACGTCCACATGGCGTCTTCTTTCGAAGGTGCGTAGTCTTTTTTGAAATAAACCGTGTAAAATTCCTGGTTGCCGTGGATGTAAGGATCGATGTAAACCGGACTTTGGCCGGGCGTCAGGATCATGGCATGAAAACCCCAGGGCGTAAAATCACATTTCACTCGGGACGAAGGGTTATCGATGCCAACACCGGAGAAACATTGTATTTCAGGGTATTGGGCCTGCAATTCGGGCGCCATAACCGGTGAGGCGAAAAGGCGAAAACGCTGAAAACCGCCGCCGGGCAAAGGCAGGCTGATTTCGGCATTTTGGTGATCAGATGCAGCCGTAAAACGCTCGGGAGCCTCAGCAAGTACTGCAGACAACATCTGAAGGTCGAGTTGGACTGTACGGTATTGTTGGGGCACTATGCGGCGTTCTCCTAAGGAAGCGAGGTTGCGCTCGGCAACATCGTTCCACAAGTTCTGAGCAGTACCCTGGAATGCAAATACCAGCAAAAATAACAGGCTAAAAAGTGGTCTTATCTTCATGGATTAAGCGAAGTGGTGAAGGTTACACAGAAAGGTTTGGTGCAGGTGTTCGTTGAAACAAGTCCGAAAAGTAACAAATACGTTTTGCTGTTGGTCAATTCAGTGGCGATTTAGCCAGTAAGAAGCATATTTTTTTTCAAAAAGCCCATAAAACGACCCAAAACATTGCCCTCCAGGCCCCTGAAAATGCGGCGTTAACGCAACGGCACTTACCATCCCGCAAATATTCCATAAAAAATACAATCGGAAAAAAATGCAACATCAAACCAAATACGGTTGTCTGAACCTTGGCATTCCAGACTTCCAACGACAATTTTTGAAAATCATCCTAATTTTGTTTTTTCGTAAATATTCGCTATATTTAGTCCATGAAATACAATCAAACCATAACATATAATCCGAAATTTTCAATTTAACCAACATTCTGAAAACGATTTAAACCAAAAGTACCATGCTGAACGTCAAACAATTGCTCGCAGGCAAAACCCACAACCGCATCTGGTCTGTTCGTTCCGACCAAACCGTCATCGAAGCCCTCGAGCTTATGGCCGAACGCAACATCGGCGCCATACTCGTGATGGACGGCGAAGAGCTCCGCGGTATTTTTTCTGAACGTGATTACGCCCGAAAAGGCATCCTCCAAGGCCGCAAAGCCAAATCAACACCCATCACCGAGGTCATGACCGCTGGCGTCTTTATCGTAGAACCCCACCACAGCATGGAGGATTGTATGAAACTTATGTCCGAAAAACGCATCCGACACCTTCCCGTACTCGATCAAAACCATGTGATCGGCCTGCTCAGCATTGGCGACATCGTGAACGCCATGATCAGTGAACAAAAACACCGCATCAAAAGCCTCGAACACTACATCACAGGTTCTTCTTATTAGTGCAAATACGGGGTTAACGACACATTAACAATAATTCAGGTCGGTTTGCAGTTACTATATTCTTAATGTTGCGTTAGAATTACCAAGCGTTAAAAGCTTAATAATCAAACCAAACCTGACCACGTAATGAAGAACCTTCTTTTTCTGCTTTTGTTTGTGCCCATGGTGGCTTTTGCCAACGAACAGGGCAACCCTAGCCTCGAAGCCATTGCCAAAGCACTCAGTGCTGGCGATGCCGATGCCTTGGGCAAGTACCTGGCCGACAATGTTGCCATTTCCATCCAGGACAAAGAGCAAAACTACAGCAAAGCCCGTGCAACCGAAGCCCTGCGAACCTTTTTCGGCGCCAACAAGCCAAAAGGATTCAGCCAGGTGCACCAGGGTACAAGCCGCGAAAACAGCGACCAGTACAGCATCGGCAACCTGAACACCTCCACCGGCAACTACCGCGTGTACCTTTACCTGAAACAAGCCGGAAGCGGCCTGATCATTCAGGAAATACGTTTCGATAAAGAATAAATACTACTGCCGATAAAAACCAAGGTCATTGCCGCATTGCGGTAATGACCTTTTTTGTTTTAAACTCCCCCACAAGAACAAGAGCCGCCCCGGAAACCGGAGCGACTCTTGTTCTTATTGCTTGTTGGCCCACAAGGACTCGAACCCTGAATAACAGAACCAAAATCTGCTGTGTTACCATTACACCATGGGCCACCATTGCTCTTTTTCAAAAGCGGGGCAAAGATACGACGATCAAAACCACCTGTGCAAGAAACCTTTAAAAAAAAATTTGAAAGCCACGTACTTCGGACTTCGGACTTTATTGAAGCCTGCTCCAGTATTGCGTTTTGTAAATCGGTCCGAGCGAGCCGCGAACCACAAGGGTGTTGGGATCGCCATCCTTGAGCCAGATTTTACAGCTGAACCAGTTGCCGCCCTGGGGATTGAGAATGTTGCCACCCTGGTAATAACCTTCTGCAAGTTTCATGTCCTCTATGATGACCATATCGAGCAATGATTTGTCCTTTCTTTCTCCGGAGCATTTGTCGCAAATTTTTTGGCCGTCTTTGCGCAGCAATTTTGTAATTTTTCCATACAAAATACCTCCCTGTTCGTACAAACGAACGTGGCTTGTTGCGTTGCCTGTTTCATGGTCGATGGTTTGCCAGGTACCGGTTATCGATTGAGCAGAGGCAATGTAAGACGTCAGCACAAGGACAAAAAACAAAAAAATAGGGCGCATAGGGTGTGTTTAAGCATTGAAAAAACCAGCGGCACTCCGAACTCCAAACTCCAAACTATTATTGTACCCTGCTCCAGTACTGTGTGCGGTAAAATGGTCCGAGACTTCCACGTACCAGAAGCGTGTTGGTGTCGCCTTCCTTGAGCCAGATTTTGCATTCGTACCACTTTCCTTTTTCAGGATCGAGGATGTTGCCGTTTTGGTAATAACCATCTTTGGGCTGCATTTTGTCGAGGATGACCATTTCAACCAAAGGTTTGTTTTTCAGGTCGCCCGGACAATTCGCACAATTTGTTGCGGCGTTTTTCCGAAGCACTTTAATGATTTTGCCATACACCACGCCGCCCTTTTCATAAATTTGGACATGGCTTTTGGCCTCGCCGGTTTCGTCATCAACGGTACGCCAGGTACCGATAACCGTTTGTGAGGTAGCCTCGGAGGCAATAAATACAAAAGCGAAGAGAAAGAAGAAATGACGCATAAAGGTTTAACGCTTCTTTGAGCTTGTTTGAGAATACGCTTCAATAGGCCACGTATAACGCACAAACTTTAATCCACGTTGCGCAGATTGTAATAAAGACGCAGGAAATGGGTGCAGGTTACTGTCAGAGAACGAAATAAATAAGAAACACGGGCCTTGTCATCCCAGTGAAGTGTAAGACCTTGCCATCCCAGCGAAGCCTGGGACCGGATTAAGACATCAATTCATGTTGATTTTATGCTTCCTGAAATAGGCTGGCCGGGGATTGTAGGTTACTTCCGGGGAGGTATCGGGCCTTTCGGTATTTTTCATGGATTCGAGGGGTTCGAGCGGCTTGGGCATGGCAGCCCTATCGGTGTTGCTCTGCAAACGGTCGAATTCCTCCTGCAGGTCGAGGATGGCGGTTTCGATGTTGGGCAGCGGGCGTGTAATGATCATGCGAATAATCCCCTGGGGATCGATGATGTATGCCAACCGATCGAAACCTTGTTGTGGCCTGCGACCGGAGGCCAAACCAAACAGAGCCGCAATGCTGAAGTCGAGGTCTTCAATCACCGGCGCTTTGAGGTAAATGCCGATGTAACGCCGGGCTTTGTCTGACCAGTCGTTGTTTTGCCGCATTGGCTCGTTGGTAAGGGCCAGGAGTTTGGTGTTGCGCTCGTTGAGCCAGCGCTCTTTCATGGCCAGAAAAGCAGAGTACATGGCCCACGCCGATGTAAAATTGGCCGGGTGTGCAAAAAAAACACACCATCTGCCAGCACAGTAAGTCGGAAAATGCAGAAGATTACCCGAGATGGTGGTTTCGAACTCCGGCACCCGATCGCCGACCATGGGTAATTGGGGATAAAACGCGGCCATGTTGTTTGTGTTGAATGGGTCCGTGAAGACAAATAATGTGTTGAATCTGAGTACAAAATTACCGGTTTTTAAACCAAACTTCCAAACCTATTCTTCAATTGACCAATTCAGACAGGAATTGTACGTCCTGCTGCTTTACTTTTGCAGCATTTGGGCACATTACTTTGTGTCCTTGAGTTAGCTTTTCCGATCCATGAAACATTTCCTGCTGCTTTTTTTCGCCCTGATTGCCATGTCCTTAGAAGCTCAAACCAACGATCAACCCTTGCGAAAGCCGCTCGAAGCCAGCTGGGAATTCAGACAAGCACATACGGCCGACTGGAAGGCGGTGAAAGTGCCTGCCAGCGTACATACCGCCCTAATGCAAAGCGGACAAATTGAAGACCCGTTTTACCGCGACAACGAAGAAAAGTTGCAGTGGATTGAAAACGAGGACTGGGAATTTCAGGCCGAATTCACTGCCGACGTCGAAGTGCTGGCACACAAACACATCGAAATGACCTTTCGGGGGCTCGATACCTACGTGCAAGTGTACCTCAACGACAGCCTCATCCTGGAAGGCGACAACATGTTCCGTTCCTGGACGATCGATGTAAAACCATACCTCCGCCCCGGCGCCAACATGTTGCATTTTTACTTCGAAAGTCCAACCAAAAAAGCGGAAATTGCCTGGAAAGAACTCGGCTACGAGCTGCCCGGCGGCATACGCACCATGAGCCGCAAAGCCCAGTTTCACTACGGCTGGGACTGGGGCCCCAAACTCGTCGGCTGCGGCATTTTGAAATTGCCCGAAATCACGGCCTGGAACGATTTTATCATCGAAAACCTCGTGATTGTAACCCAGAGCCTTACGCCCGAAAGCGCTCGGCTGGTGGCCCGTTTCCAGTACCGCACCGACCAGAGTGGCCCGGCAACAATCATCCTCCGCGACGGGAAACGGAAATTAATCGAGGAGCGCAAACTGTACGCCGGAACCCATCAGGATTCTGTGATGTTCGACATCCCGGAGCCCAAACTTTGGTGGTGCAACGGCATGGGTACACCCCATCTTTACGATATTGCCCTGGAAGTGAAGCGCAAAACGATCTTACTCGAACGCCACGACGTTCGGATGGGCTTACGAACCATTGAACTGGTGCAGGAGCCCGATGCCGATGGCAAATCTTTCTATTTCAAACTCAACGGAAAACCTGTTTTTGCCAAAGGCGCCAATTACATTCCTCAGGACATGTTTCAGGACCGCGTTTCGCCCGACAAATACCGGCGAATCATCGACGACGTCCTGGCAGCCAACATGAACATGCTGCGTGTGTGGGGTGGCGGCATTTACGAAGATGACCTCTTTTACCAACTCTGCGATGCGAACGGCATCATGGTGTGGCAAGATTTTATGTACGCCTGCGCCATGTACCCCGGTAGTGGTTCGTTTTTGAAAAACGCCGCATGGGAAGCCCTTGAGCAAATTGACCGACTGCGCCAGCACCCCAGCATCGTATTGTGGTGCGGCAACAACGAAAACAACGAAGCCTGGCACAACTGGGGCTGGCAAATGCAGTTCAACGAAGCCCAGCGTGCCCAGTTGTGGCGCGATTACAAAACGCTGTTCATGGACCTGTTGCCCAACTACGTAGCCAACAACGCTCTGGGTGTTCCTTATTGGGAAAGCTCGCCCTCGTTTGGCCGCGCCAATCCCAAATCAAACAAACAAGGCGACTCACATTATTGGGGTGTTTGGCACGACGAGGAACCTTTCGAGATTTTCAACAAAAAAGTGCCGCGTTTCATGAGCGAATTCGGATTCCAGTCTTTCCCCGAATGGCGCACCATCGAGTCGTTTACCCTACCCTCCGACCGCGAACTGGAGTCCAAAGTCATGCTCGCCCACCAGAAACACCCGCGAGGCAACGCCCTCATCGCCGAATACATGAAACGCGATTACCGCCTGCCAAATACGTTTCAGGACTTCGTGTACGTAAGTCAGTTGCTGCAGGCCGAAGGCATGCGCACCGGTATTGAAGCGCACCGCCGCAACAAACCCTATTGCATGGGTACCCTCTATTGGCAGCTCAACGACGTATGGCCGGTGGCCTCGTGGTCGAGCATCGACAGTTACGGACGATGGAAAGCCCTGCACTACCACGTACGCGACATCTTCGCGCCGGTTGTCGCACTGCCCATCGCCGATGGCGACAACCTGAATGTGTATGTTACCTCGGACCTTCCCGACGCAACTGTGGTGGATGTACAAATACGCGCATTCGATTTCAATGGCAAATCGCTGAGCGATGTGGAAACCAAAGGCATCAGCATTCATCCCGACTCGAGCAAATTGGCGTGGAAAGGCACTTTTCGCAGTGTTTTCCACAAAGAAAAAGTCGAAAATGCCGTCGTGGAATGCCTTGTGAAGGACAGTACGGGCAAAGTGCTGAACCGCAGGCTGTATTACCACACACAGCCCCGCAAACTCAATTTGCCCAAAGTGAACGTAACGATCGACAGCGTGCAACAGGTAACCCAGGGCTACCTGTTGCATCTATCGGTTCCCAAACTGGCCAAAAACGTGATGATCGGCACCCAGATCGAAGGATTTTTCAGCGACAACTATTTCGACATGCTTCCGGGCGAACACAAAACCGTGCTTTTCCGTACCGAATCCATCCTCTCCGACTCGAAAAATGCGTTTACCACACGCAGTTTAAGCGACACCTATGAAGAATAAGGTGTTGCTGCGGAGCAGTTTCCTGCACCAGGAAGTGCCTGTACGCGCAGCATGGTGGCTGGTGCTGGGCTGGCTGCTGGTGCTGGTGCGCGGACTTTTTTTGGACGTCATGGATGTAGACGCCTCGCAATACGCCTCCATGGCCATGGAAATGAGCCAAAACGGTTCGTGGCTTCAGGTTCAACACCGTGGTGCCGATTACCTCGACAAGCCGCCTTTGCTTTTTTGGCTGTCGGCCTTGTCTTTCAAATTTTTCGGCATCCACAACTGGAGCTACAAACTGCCGTCGATGCTGGCAGCCTTGGCGGGCATTTATGCTGTATACCGCTTTTGCCTAATTTATTACAAACCCCAAACCGCAAGGAACGCCGCGATGATGCTGGCGTTCAGTCTGGGACTCGTGCTCATCTGCAACGACGTGCGCACCGACACCCTTCTGTTGGGTTTAAGCGCATGTGCAGCCTGGATGCTTGCCGAGTTTATGGAACGCGGCGGGCACAAATGGTGGATCGGCGCTTTCATCTGCATCGGCTTCGCCATGTTGGCCAAAGGCCCGATCGGATTGGTGGCCACGGGTTTTGCCGCAGGTACGCATGTTTTGCTGCGACGCGACTGGAAAAATATTCTGCGCTGGCAATGGCTGGCAGGTTTGGGCGTCATTTTAGTGGTTTTGGCGCCCATGGGTTGGGGTTTGTACCAGCAGTTCGACCTGCATCCGGAAAAACAGATCAACGGCAGAACGGGTGTTTCCGGATTGTATTTTTACTTTTGGGAACAAAGTTTCGGGCGCATCACTGGAGAAAACGTGTGGAAAAACGATACGCCTGCCTGGTATTTCGTGCATGTGTACCTATGGGCTTTTTTGCCTTGGAGTTTTGTGCTGATCGCTGCATTGGTTGAAAAATTTCGCAACCTGTTTTTCCACAAATTTAAAATCCCAATCGGCGCTGAAGCCTTTTCATTGGGTGGATTTGTGCTTACTTTCGCGGCCTTGTCGATGTCGAAATACAAACTACCCCACTACGTATTCATCACCCTGCCCTGGGCAGCGGTGCTTGCGGCGGCGTGGATGGAAAAAGCTGTAGAGCGGCGCAAATCGGCTACACTTGCTAAAATATTGTTGTACACAGCATGCTTTGCTTTAACCGCAGTGAGCGTGTACATCATGTTTTGGGTGTTTCCAGGTGCAAAAATCTGGGTTCTTATTGTGTGGATTTCCATGGTTGCCCTACTGACCTATTGGATTGTTAGCGGTCAGGATTCCAACGACTCGATTGCTTTAACACAACTTGGCGCCTTAGCTCTGCTTGCCGCTGCTTGGGTGCTCAATGTTCATTTTTATCCCAACCTCCTTCTTTTCCAACAAACCGCAATGGTTCCGCGGTGGGCTGCTGAACAGGG
>JBBSDH010000061.1:0-19091 GCA_038249605.1 Chitinophagales bacterium
TTACCTCGTAACCATTCTCGCAGGCGACCAATTGCAAAAAAGGATGCAATTGGTGGTAGCGAGGTAAGGGAATGCGGAATGCGGAATGCGGAATGCGGAATTTGTGCTACTATGGGGACTATTCAAATATTTGTGCCAAATTTTTTTTAAATCTGTCACAGTTCATTGAGCACTACCTCTTTGACGCAAATTCTGCATTCCAGTTCCATCGCTTACTCGGGACAAGTCCGCATTCAGGACAGTGCTTTTTTCAAGTCCTCGATCAAATCATCCACATCTTCAACGCCTACGCTGAGGCGTACGAGCGAATCGGTAAGTCCTACCTTGAGGCGTTCTTCGCGCGGAATGCTGGCGTGGGTCATACTGGCTGGGTGACCGATGAGCGATTCTACGCCGCCGAGCGATTCGGCGAGGGAGAATAGGTTGGTGCCGCTGAGCACTTTATTGGCTGCTTCGGGTGAGTTGTCCACAAGATCAAAAGACACCATGGCGCCGAACATGCGCATTTGTTTTTTGGCCACGGCGTGGCCGGGATGGTTTTCGAATCCGGGCCAATACACTTTGGATACCGCGGGGTGATTTTTTAGGAAATGAGCGATTTTTTCGGCATTTTCACAGGCGCGCTGAACGCGCAGGTGCAAGGTTTTGATGCCGCGCAAAACGAGGAAACAATCCTGCGGGCCGGGCACGGCGCCCGAGGCGTTTTGCAGGAAACGCAGGCGTTGGGCCAAGTCGGCGTTTTTGGTAATGAGGCAGCCGTGTACTACATCGGAGTGACCGCCGATGTATTTGGTGGCTGAGTGCAGGACGATGTCGGCGCCCAGGTCAAGCGGATTTTGCAGGTAGGGCGATGCGAAGGTATTGTCTACCACCGTGAGCACGCCTTTGCTGCGCGCCACCGAGCAAAGGGCTTCTATGTCGACGATGTTGAGCATCGGGTTGGTGGGGGTTTCGATCCACAACATTTTGGTTTCCGCGGTGATGGAGGCAGCCACGACGGCTGGGTCGGACATGTCGATGTAGCGGCTTTTCAAACCCCAGGGCCCCCAAACACGGACCATCTGGCGGTAAGATCCGCCGTAGAGATCGTTCACAGAGAGCACTTCGTCGCCTGGATTCAACAATTTAATGACCGAATCCTGGGCGGCCAGTCCCGAACCGAAACAGATGGCGTCGGTACCGTTTTCCAGAGCTGCGAGGTTGGTTTCAAGGGCTGTTCGCGTGGGGTTTTGGGTGCGGGCGTATTCGTAACCTTTGTGGTCGCCGGGAGCGGCTTGCACGTAAGTGGAGGTTTGGAAAATGGGCGTCATGATGGCCCCGGTGGAGGGGTCGGGCTCGATGCCGGCGTGGATGACTTTGGTGGCGAATTTCATGTTTAGCAATAAAGGTTGGGCTGAAAAATGGAGAGCAAAGGTAGGGGTAAATAAGTCAACACTCGGCAGTCAACTAAAGATTACCCTCCAACACAACCAGCTTCGCACCCAGTTCCACATCGCCGTTTTCCAAAACCTCTTGGGCGTAGCGGTGTATGGCCACCCGGGCATCAGGCGCTTTGAGAAGGGCCTGTACACGCGTATTTGTTATGGCGAGTGCGGCGGATTCTTCGGCCGAAGGCAGGGCTTTCAGGGCTGCCAGCCGGGCGATGTTGTTACCGGTGAGCACGGAACTGTGGCGGATACCGTAGGGGAGTTTGTCGAAACCAATGACATCGACGGCGCCAACTTCCTGCACAATTTCCTCCAGTGCATTTCCACTGGCGCGTACGTACCAAAAACGGCCC
Organism: Chitinophagales bacterium; assembly: GCA_038249605.1. Classification (GTDB taxonomy): domain Bacteria; phylum Bacteroidota; class Bacteroidia; order Chitinophagales; family Saprospiraceae; genus M3007. The sequence goes on from JBBSDH010000061.1 coordinate 1,781, forward strand.
ATGCGGCCCATAAGATCGATTTTATGCGGATCGATGCGGCCGTTTTCATTAAGCACTTCTTCGGCGATGTGCATGCGCACGATCCGGCAAACGATGAGGTTGCCTGCGCCGCCATCATCGCCCAGAGGCAGAACCTGGTCTACCTTGCATTCCATCTGCACCGGGCTTTCGGCAATCCTGAATGGTTTTACCAAATCGGAAGCGAGGGGAGTGAGACCTGTTTTTTCAAATTCATTCACTTCCGAAGACCATTCGATGCTGGCCATGGCCATTTGCCGCACGAGGCTGTGCGGCACCACGTTGATCACCACTTCGCCGGTGTCCTGTACGTTTTTCAACGTGTCTTTGGTGGTGTTGTTGGCCACACGTCGGTTGGATGAAAAGATCAGGATGGGCGGATTGCTGCTGAAAGCGTTGAAAAAACTGTACGGCGCGATGTTTGGAACACCGTCGGTACTGATGGTGCTGGCAAACGCAATGGGGCGTGGCGACACGGCGCCGAGGATGAATTGGTGCAGGTCGCGCGTGGCAATTTGGGTTGGATCTATGGTGAGCATGGTGTGGCGAATGCAAAAGACAAGTTAACGGACGTTGAAAGTAACCCTCAAAAGTACGTTGTACCCGACATTTGCATCCAGGAAATACTAAGCTGGACTCTAATTTTGTTTTTTTTGGGTCTTGTCTACGTGTTCTTCAATGGGGCAGTTTGTAGGATTTACCTCCCGCATACCCTGGTAAATGACAAGTTCGCAAGATTGGCTCAGCCCGAATTGCAATTCGTTTACAGCCTGCGCCGAAGTGATGTAAAGACCCTTTCCATTGTTCTTATTGTGCATGATTACCAACACAGCATTGTCGCGAAGTTGTATTTCCGTACCTGACGCCATGTACAATGCTTGGACGACGGCGGTTCCGTTTACTACCGGAAACGAGGTGTTTGCGGGAACAATGACATGGTCGGTTTCGTTGGGAACACGGTGTTTCGACCAATTGGATGCAACAAACCAGTCGGCGTTGCCACCGGCGTTGCCACCAAGCCAGATGTTCTCATTTTGTGAAAAAACTGCCGACGTCGAAAAAGCCAGCATCATTGCAACACCGAAAATAATGACTTGATTTTTCATGGCTTTGGTTTTAAGGAAGATGGGGAGGTGAAATTATACTCAATTGCTTGACAAAGTTGCAATTAATATGTCTAAAAACATAGGACAGATGTTGCATTTTCAATGTTCAATCGCAATCTTTCTTTTCAGCGCTTTTCCTACACCGCGTTGGGATGACAAAAACAACGAACCAACATCAACTGTTATATCCTTATGAACTTCTCCACATTCCGCCGCTTTTTACCCGTTATCGTACTTGCGCTTCTGGCCTTCGCATGGTACCAGTACCGCCAGCCAAGTGTATCAGCGGGCGACATGGCGCCTGATTTTGAAGCGTCGGCGCCCGATGGCCGCAAAGCCCGTTTGTCGGACTTACGTGGACAATACGTATTGCTGCAGTTTTGGGGCAGCTGGTGCGGTCCGTGCCGCCAGGAAAATCCGCATTTGGTCAACATATACAACCGTTACAAGGCGCAATCCTTTACCATTTTCAGCATCGGAATCGAACAAAACATGCGGGCATGGCAAAACGCCATTGAAGTTGACGGGCTCATCTGGCCGCATCATTATGCCACAGACGAACGTTTCGACCACCCGGCGGCCCAATTGTACCATGTTAAAAGTATACCCGCCACCGTACTCATCAACCCCGAAGGCCGCATTATGGGTGTGAACCTGTCTCCAGATCAGATTGATCGCATGCTCGGACAGGTCATCAGCAAGAATTAGCACGAAGACGGACAAAAAATACCAGCATACTGACAAATTGGCACCAACACACGACGGGGCATAAAAATTGTGGATGGCTTTGTTGGCAGTGTAAAAAGATCTGGATGGCCGGAATAGGTCAGCATGGGATATTGCCCTTTGAAACAGCTTTTCGCACGATCACTGTACCATAAGCCATGATTAAAAAGTGGATAAAAAATAAAATGAACATGCCCGATAAGGAAACGAATTTGCAGGAAAACGAATCGATGGAGAATGTTGAAGCGCAACAAACCGCTATGGAAACCGAAGCAACCGGTGAAAATCCGCTGGAAGCCAAAGTGGCGGAATTACAACAACAGCTCGACGATGCCCGCAACAAACACCTTTACTTGCTTTCCGATTTTGAAAATTACAAACGCAATGCCGCACGCGAACGTACGGAGCTGACGCAAACCGCCGGTCGCGACATCATCGTCGCCCTTTTGCCCGTGCTCGACGATTTTGAACGTGCCGCCAAAAACGGCGGACTCGCCGAGGGTGTGGCCCTTGTTCACCACAAACTCCAGCAAACCTTGCAAGCCAGGGGATTGCGCAACCTGCCCGCCAATACAGGCGAACCTTTCAATGCCGACCACCACGAAGCCGTGGCCGAAGTGCCCGCCGCTTCCGACGACCTGAAAGGTAAAATTGTGGATACCCTCGAACCCGGCTACGCCATCGGCGAACGCATCATCCGTTTCGCCAAAGTTGTGGTGGGCAAATAACATCCGTAAATGGCAAAGAGAGATTATTACGAAATTCTCGGCGTGGCCAAAGGCGCCGCTGCCGACGAAATAAAAAAAGCGTACCGCAAAAAAGCACTCGAGTTTCACCCCGACCGCAACCCGGGCGATAAAGCTGCCGAAGAAAAGTTTAAAGAAGCCGCCGAAGCTTACGATACGCTCAGTGAAGACGATAAACGCGCGCGCTACGACCGTTATGGTCACGCAGGCGTGGACGGACAGGGTAACGGCCCCAGCGGATTTGAAGGCATGTCGATGGACGACATTCTGCGCCGCTTCGGTTTCGATTCCGACGATATTTTTAGCGAATTTTTCGGTGGCGGCGGCCGTCGCGGCGGTGTACGCCAGCCCCGAGGCGAACGCGGCTCCAACCTGCGCATCCGCGTCAAAATGACCCTCGAAGAAGTCGCTTCCGGTGTCAGCAAAAAAATCAAAGTCCGCAAACAAGTCACCTGCAACACTTGCAGCGGATCGGGTGCACGCGACAAAAACGCCGTTGAAACCTGCACCACCTGCCGTGGTTCGGGCATGGTAAACCGCGTTACGCAAACGCCGTTTGGTGTGATGCAAACTGCTACCGCCTGCCCTACCTGCAGCGGAAGTGGCCAAACCATCAAGGTGGCCTGCAATGTATGCAAAGGCGACGGACGTGTTTTTGGTGAAGAAACCATCGACGTAGACATCCCGGCTGGCGTACACGACGGCATCCAGCTCTCCATGTCGGGCAAAGGCAACGCCGGCGCCAAAGGCGGCGGTCCGGGCGATCTCATCATCAACATCGAAGAACTTCCACACGACGATTTCATCCGCGAAGGCAACAACATCATGTTCGAGCTCTTCATCAACATAGCGGATGCAGCCATCGGCACCCAAATCGAAGTGCCCACCCTTGAAGGTAAAGCCAGGATCAAAATTCCCCCCGGAACACAATCGGGCAAAATTTTCCGCCTGCGCGAAAAAGGGCTGCCAGCCCTACAGAGTTATGGCCGAGGCGATCAACTCATCCATGTAAATGTGTGGACGCCCAAAAAATTCAACGACGAGGAAAGGAAACTCCTGGAGAAATTGCGCGAAATGCCCAACTTCAAACCCAACCCGGGTAAGGAGGATAAAAGCTTTTTTGATAAGGTCAAAGATATTTTCGGCTCCTAAACTGAAATTTCTGCACCGGATATTTGAATAATTAAAACGGCTTGTCTTATCTTTGCACCCGCTTGAAAAAGCATGTATGGCCACGTGGCGGAATTGGTAGACGCGCTACTTTGAGGGGGTAGTGTCCTTTCGGATGTGCTGGTTCGACTCCAGTCGTGGTCACACTAAAAACAAGGCGCCGTTCTGAGCAATCAGGACGGCGCTTTTTGAATTCGGAATGTAGCATTTGGAATGCGGAATGGTCATTGCGGCGAAGTGTGGGAACGGAATTACGATCCCCGCTTTTTCTTTTTCTTCTTTACTTTCTTTTCTTTTTTTCCTTTTTTTAAAGGGGTGACATCCTGCGCCACCTCTTGTTGTTGTTCCCGACCAAGCCCATTGCCGTAAAGGACCGAAGCCGGCCAGGCAGCATGGTTTTGCGTCGGTGGGTAGATCATATGGTGAACGACAGTGTGAGTTCCGTCGGGATTGACCACCACGGTCATGTTGTCGCCGTTTTGTTGGATGACTGTGTGGGTTCCGTCGGGATTGACGACAACTGAAACGTTATCGCCATGACGGTGGATGGAGGAGTGCGAACCGTCGGGATTGACCACCACGGCCATGTTTTCGCCATTTTGGTGGATGACCGTATGGGTTCCGTCGGGGTTGACTACCACAGCGATGTTTTCGCCTTGTTTGTGAACGACCGTATGCGAACCGTCTGGATTCACCACCACGGCCATGTTTTCGCCTTGTTTGTGAACGACCGTATGCGAACCGTCTGGATTCACCACCACAGCCATGTTTTCGCCTTGTTGCTGGATGACCGTATGCGTGCCGTCGGGGTTGACTACCACGGCCATGTTTTCGCCATTTTGGTGGATGACCGTGTGGGTACCGTCGGGGTTAACAATGACGGAAACGCCCTGCGCTTGGATTTGTATTGTGGCAGCAAACAGAAGTAAAAGAGAGACATGACATTTTGGGTACATGGCGCGGGTGGTTTGTATCATGCAAAAGTGTGGTAAGAAGCCATGGATGTCAAGTATTTTAAGAGAACTTTAATTTGGTTTAAATTTGCAATTCAATTGCAAATTTACACCAACCATTCACCGCAATTCCTCCAGCCTACCCGAAGCTTTCAAAAACTTCAGCACCGCCAGTTTGTAACCGTAAACCTGTAGCCAATAGTTGGTTTCGGCTTCTGACAAGGCGGTTTGGGCTGTGAGCAGGTCGGTGAGCGACACCACGCCTTCGCGGTATTGCAGCATGAGTTTGTCGGAGATTTCCCGGGCCAAGCCGACGTTGGCTTCCTGGTTTTTCAGCAACTGTCTGGCGCCTTCCAGCTGCGACAACGCTTGTCGGTATTCCAGTTCTTTGCCCTGGAAAAGGGCTTCGCGGTCGGCCTCAAGTTTAAGGGCTTCCACTTCCAGCAAGTCGGAACCGCGGTTTTGCCTGAAGCCGTTGTACATGGGTACGTTGACTTTGAGGCCTACGGCTGCCAAGCTGTACCAGCGCTGTTTGTTGTCGTACAACACCGCATCGGTGCGCTGGGCCTGCGTTCCGGCCATGGCGTAGGCGCTGATGTCGGGAAGCATTTCGGCATTCAGACTGCTCTTGCGCAAACGGTGCAAGGCGATGTTTTTTTCCAAAAGACGGTGTTCCACGCTTTGGGTTACATCAAGGGTATAACTGGCGAAACGGATCGAATCGGCGCTGGGCGAGCTTATTTCCGACACGGGTTCAATGGGCACATCGAACGGCAAACCACAGAGGAATTGCAGCGTCTGGTGCAGGTAACGGATGGTGTTCACCAGATTTGCGCGTTGGGTTTCGAGGTTGGCGCGTGCCACTTGTACACGTTTCACATCGATGGGAATGGCGTAGTCGTTGGCCAGTTGGAGCTCGGTCATGCGTTGCAGGGTGCTGAGTTTGTCGATGTTTGCATTGGCTGTGCGCAGCAACTGCTCTGTTTGCATGCTTTGGTAAAATACGGTAGCGGTATTGAACACCACGTCGTCTTCGGTTCTTTCGGTAAGCAAATCGTACAAAGCCCGGCTTACATCGGCCGTTTTTCCAAGGCGCCGTCCCGATTCGGAATAGATGGCCTGGTCGAGCCTGACCACCGCGCCGGCCTGCCAGGGCTGGTTGAACTGTATGGGAATGAATTCGGAGCTGCTTCCGAAAGGTTCGCCGGGCAAAAAGGTGGTGGGCAGGATGGGGAAATAATCGAGGTTGAGTACTCCCGAAATTTGCGGAAAAATAGCGCTGCGCCCTTCGCGCAGTTTCAGGTCAACCCCCTGCCGGTCGAGCCGCGCTTTTTTCAATTGGGCGCTGTTGCCCATCGCAAGTTCCACGCATTCTTTCAGGGTTAAGGTGCGTGCGGACTGCGCAAACGCACCAACTGCCAAACAACTCATTACAAAAAATACAATACCTTTTCTCATATCTGAAAATTGAAAATACTATTTCCACTCCTGGCTTTTGCGGTACACAATACCGCGAAAAAAGGCGACGGGTTTGCCGTCCTGTTTTTCAACCCGGATGTTGTAATTGGCTATGGCATGGCCGAATTTATCTTCGGAAGCTGTTGCTGTGAGCACATCACCCTGCACTACTGGCGCCACATGTTCGATGCTGCAATGCACCGAAACGGCGTGTCGTCCGTGGGAGTTGCTGGCAAAAGCGAGGGCGCTGTCGGCCAAAGCAAATGTGATGGCCCCGTGCGCCACACCAAAACCATTGAGCATGAAGGGCTTAACCGGCATGCGTAATGTACAGGCGCCTTCCGAAACAGAAACTAGTTCCATGCCCAATTCGCGGCTGAACGGGTCATTTTCAAACATTCGGTCGAAAATTTCGGAAGGAGTCATCGTGTTTGTTATGTTCGAATCCTGGTAACCGATTGGTCAAATCCTTTGTAATTTAAGGAAAATACCAATCAAGGGTAGAAATTCTTTCCTTCGCGGGCCATTTTGCGCAAAAGCGCGCTGCATCGGTAACGGTCGTCAAGGTATTCGGTGTGTAAAGCGTCGAGTTGGTTGACCACTTTTTGGATGCCCAATTCATCGGCCCAGGCGAGCAGACCTTTGGGGTAGTTCACACCGTGCGACATGGCTGTGTCGATGTCGTCCCTGCTGGCAACACGCAGGTAAAAGGTTTCAGCAGCTTCGTTGATGAGCATCACGAGGATACGGTCAACGATGGAGCGGCCGAGTTTTTCGTCTTTGACAGGCAGTAGCAAAACGGCACCTTCCCGATAGTCGTAAAATCCGCGACCATTTTTACGGCCAAAGTAGTGTGCATCTACAAGTCGTTTTTGGGTAAACGAGGGTTTGTAACGCGGGTCGAAGTAAAATGCAGTAAACACCGTTTCAGTAACCGTATAGTTGATGTCGTTGCCGATGAAATCCATAAGCTCAAACGGTCCCATACGGAAACCCGCCAGCTCTGTCATGGCCCAGTCGATGGTGGCCTCGTCTGCAATGCCTTCTTCCAAAATACGCAGAGCTTCGCCGTAAAACGGACGAGCCACACGGTTCACGATGAAACCCGGCGTGTCTTTGGCCAACACGGTGGTTTTACCCCACGAATCGATCAGCGCTTTTCCCTTTCGAATGATTTCAGGATCGCTCTGAATGCCGGGAATGATTTCTACAAGGCGCATCAGCGGGGCCGGATTGAAAAAGTGCACACCAAGGATACGCTCCGGTGTTTTGAGCTGCGCGCCCATGGCCGAAATCGACAACGAAGAAGTGTTGCTGGCCAGGATGGTTTCGGGATCCACAATGGCTTCCATACTTTTGAAAGCAATCTGTTTTTGATCGATGTCCTCCACAATGGCTTCAATGACCATGGCACAGTCGCGGAAGTCACTCATGTGATCGGTGAACCTGATGCGGCTGTACAACGAATAGGCTTCTGCATCGGTAAATTTACCTTTATCGACCGACGTTTTCAGGGTAGCCTGAATGCCTTTGCCAGCTTTGGAAAGTGCTATGGTGAGGTTGTCGCAAATTACAACGTTGTGCCCAGCTGCAGCCGCCACCTGAGCAATGCCGCTGCCCATGGCGCCAGCTCCGAGAATTCCAATAGTGTTCATAAAAAAGCCATTAGCTGTTAGCCGTTAGCAGCTAGCGCCTAACGGCTAACAGCTAATGGCTTAAAAGGCAAAGGTACAGTACATGAGCCAACATTTATTCCGAACTTTGCGCCATGGAAACGACTCCCGTGCGCATTTTAGGCATCGACCCGGGCACCAACGTGCTGGGTTTTGCCGTCATCGACGCCGACAAGAAAATCATACAGGTCATTGAGATCGGTGTGGTCACCTTTGCACACATCAGTGACGACCACACGGTGAAATTGCGCTATATTTTCGAACAGGTACAAGACCTCATCAACCAATACCAACCCTCACAAATGGCAATCGAAGCGCCGTTTTTTGGAAAAAATGTGCAATCCATGCTCAAACTCGGTCGCGCTCAGGGCGTAGCCATCGCCGCAGGCATGACCAAAGGCCTCGACACCACAGAATACATGCCGAAAAAAATCAAACAAGCCGTCACCGGCAACGGCAACGCCTCCAAGGAACAGGTGGCCGGCATGTTGCAAAACATCGTTAAAGGCAAATTTTCGGAAAAATACTTCGACGCCACCGACGCTCTGGCCACCGCCGTATGCCACTGGTTCCAAACGTCGCGCAACCCCAGCGGCGGCGCAACCAAATCGTACAACGGCTGGTCCGCCTTCGTAAAAGCAAATCCCGGACGCAAGGGCTGATCCTTTTATGGAAAAACAAGACCATTTCAAACGCCTGCTCGAACTGCTGCGCCAGGAAAAAGACGAAGATCTTAAGCAGTTCATGACCCAGGTGCGCCAGCAACCACTGCCCGAAAGGGTAGAGCAGGGCTTCGCCTGGTACCCGCTTCAGGTGGTAAACACCGGTTTTGCCCTCGGCGAAAAAGCTTTCGTAGTGGTGGAACGCACCACACGTTTCAACCAGCCACACCGGCTGCGGGCCGGACAAACGGTGAATTTTTTTACCCGCGCCGAACAGGTGGACCAGCCTGAAAAACAAGGCATCATCAACTACGTAGAGCGCAACCGCATGAAAATCGTGTTGCACAGCCGCGACGTACCCGACTGGATAAACATGGGCCACCTCGGCGTGGAACAACTGTTCGACGAGCGCAGCTATGCCGAAATGGAAACGGCCATCAAACTGGTGACCAACGCCAAAGGCGACCGAACCGCTGAATTGCGCGACATCATGCTCGGCCTGCGCCAACCCGCTTTCGAACCCGCCCCACCTTTCGACGATGAAGCGGCAGGATGGGTGGCATCGCTCAACCTTTCGCAACAACAGGCTGTAACCAACATATTGAGCGCCAAGGATGTGGCCGTGGTGCACGGTCCGCCAGGCACCGGCAAAACCACCACGCTGGTAGCAGCGATTAAGCTGCTTTGTCGCCGCGAACACCAGGTTCTGGTCACAGCGCCCAGCAACACCGCCGCCGACCTGCTCACCGAACGCCTCGCCGACGCAGGATTGTCGGTGGTGCGCGTGGGCAACGTAAGTCGGGTAGATGAACACGTGATGTCGCACACCCTCGACGCCATACTTTCCCGCCACCCCGAAAGTAAAAACATCAAAAAAGTGCGCATCGAAGCGGCAGAGTGCCGGCGGCAGGCCGGGCGGTTCAAACGCACGTTCGGTTACGAAGAACGACGCGAGCGCGAACACCTTCGGCATCAGGCCAAGGAACTCGACGCCTGGGCCACCACCCTGGAGCACCGACTAACCGACGAAGTGCTCGAACAAGCCCAGGCCATCACCTGCACCCTCGTGGGCGCCAACCACCCCGTGTTGCAGAGGCGCCGCTTCCGTACCTGTGTGATCGACGAGGCCGCACAGGCCCTCGAACCCGCCACATGGATACCCATTTTAAAAAGCAGCAAAGTGGTCCTGGCGGGCGACCCGTTCCAGTTGCCACCTACCGTAAAAAGTATGGAAGCCATGCGCGGTGGATTGGGACATACCCTCATCGAGCGGTGTTTGCAAATGTTCCCGCACAGCGTGGACCTGCTCAATGTGCAGTACCGTATGCACCGCGCCATCATGGGTTTTTCCAACAAATACTTCTACGAGGGCGCCCTGCAAGCCCACAGCGATGTACGCGAAAGGCGTCTGCTCGTGCTTGAAGAGGGTGGGGAAGTGGCGGTTTTTTTCGATCCCGTGGTGTTCATCGACACCGCCGGGACGGGTTTTGAGGAAAAAACCAAAACGAGCAAAGGCAAACACGGCAGCAAGTACAATCCGGACGAAGCCTTGCTTCTTCGCGAACATCTGTTAAAATTGTTGGAAAAATTCGCACCCGACCTACGGCCGTCCATCGGCATCCTGTCGCCTTACCGCGAGCAAGTGAATGTTTTGGAGGACACCCTGCGCGACGACCCCGAGCTTGCGCCCCTTATGGCTGGCAGCAAACAACAACAAACGCCGGGTTCCATCAGCGTACAAACCATCGACGGGTTTCAGGGCCAGGAAAGGGACGTAATCTACCTGAGTCTCGTGCGCTCCAACGCTAAAAACGACATCGGTTTCCTCAACGATTACCGCCGCATGAATGTGGCCATGACCCGCGCCCGCATGCTGCTGGTCGTCATCGGCGATTCAGCAACGATCGGGAACAACGCGTTTTATGCAGAGTTTTTGGAGTATTGCGCGAAGGAGGGGTTGTATCAGAGTGCGTGGGAGTACATGCGGTGAGGGGGAATTAGGGAAATTGGTTTCCAATTTTTTCAATATTCCATTTTATAAATTTACTTCTGAATCCTTCAGTGAAGATATTTAAATCGAATAGTTTTCTTTCACTTGCATTTCGCCGAGAAAAATAAAATGTATTTGCAAAATAAATTTCATTTCCTTTTATATTTTTACGTAAAAATCTTAGGAGCAAATCCAATTTTCACATTGAAGGATAATTAAGTTTGTAAGTCTTCTTTGAATTCGTTTTACATTTTCCTTTAAGTACATACCTATGTGCGATTTGACTTTATTCTCATCATTATAAAAAGTTAGAATTTTTCATGTAATTTCGGAATCCAATTCCGAAATTACATAACTTTGCACAAAGCCACCTCTACATGATACCACGCACCATGGCAGTGAAAGCCGACGATTGGCTGGGGAAATACCCCATCGTTGCCATCAGCGGGCCCCGACAATCGGGTAAAACCACCTTGGCCAAACTGCTTCGGCCGGAGTTCCGGTACGTTAACCTAGAGTTGGAGGAAAATCGATCATTCGCTGCCGATGATCCCCATCATTTTTTGCAAAAATACCAGGGCGGCGTTATCCTTGACGAGGTGCAAAACGTTCCTTCCCTTTTTCCTTACCTTAAACATTATACCGACGAAAGGGGCCGCAACGGCGAGTACATCCTGACCGGGTCGCAACATTTTTTATTACTGGAAAAAATTACCCAATCGCTGGCCGGCAGGGTAGGGTTGTTGCAGTTGTTGCCTTTGTCGTTGCAGGAACTGAAGCAGGCAGACCTTCAACCTCAATCGCCCGAATCGTTCATTCTACGGGGCGGGTATCCGCGGCTTTACGACCAGGGGATGGTACCAGCCGATTTTTTCCCTTCATACATAGGTACGTACGTGGAACGCGACGTTCGCCAGATCATCAAAGTCAACGATCTTCGGCTTTTTCGCCAGTTTTTGACGGCATGTGCAGGAAGGATGGGTCAGATTGTTAATTTCAACTCCATGGGTTCGGTGCTGGGCATCGACAGCAAAACGCTCAAATCGTGGTTGGGTATTTTGGAAGCGAGTTTTATCGCATACCTGCTTCCGCCTTACCACCGGAATTTTGACAAGCGTATCGTCAAATCGCCCAAATTGTATTTTTACGATACGGGCCTGGCTTGTTCACTTCTGAACATCACCAACGAGGACCAGCTCAACGCCCATTTTGCCAAAGGCGCCCTTTTCGAAAATGTCGTCATCAATGAACTTATGAAAAACGAGCTGAATTCCGGGCGTCCACCGGCATTTTATTTCTGGCAGGACAGCAACCAAAAGGAAATCGACTTAATCATCGAATCCGGCCCGGTACTGAAAGCTGTGGAAATCAAGGCCGGCAAAACGTTTCATCCGGATTTTGCCAAAAATTTATTGGCATTTCAGTCAACTGCTGCACCCACAACCGTACAATCTTATGTTGTTTTTGGAGGTTCTGAAAGCCAAAAGCGGGAAAAATACATTGTGTTGCCTTGGGGAGATGCCGTGGCGGTTGTTACCTCTCATGAGGTTTGAAGTCGTGCAAAAAAGGTTGGGGCGCCAACAACAAGATTGCATGCCCAACAACGCTTCGGGAGTTTGGGCGCCTGTGCTATACAAATCCTATTTATGCAATTCTGCCCTCTGTTCTTCGTGGTTGGGAATGTCGAGCTCCATATTTTGGCAACCCGTGAATTCCATGCGTACGGCCATGGTCGGCCACGACCGGAAGCCGCCGGAGATACCCAATAAGGCAGATCGTTCGATTGAATCGGTACGGATACCCGGCCTGTTTTTTTTAAAAACCGAAACACCTTGCAATGGCTGGCCGGTGGCCTAATCCAATACAATGCAGGAAACCTCTTGCATGCAATCGCCGCAAGCAGACATAAGCAGTAATAACAATGCTGAGGCGAAAATTCGTGTCATGGAATTTTGTTTCTTGAGGAAACGATTGTCGAGTATGTTTGTTTTTTATGTAAATCCGGAATTCAATTCCGAAATTACATAAAAATCATCACCGCCTCGCCTTAAAAAACGCCGTCATCAAAGCCCCACACGGTTCCTCCATGATCCCCATTTCCAATTTCGTTTTCGGATGCAGCAGGTTTTTGCCGCCAGCCAGCATAAAACCGCGTTTTTCATCGGTGGCACCGTACACGATGCGACCCAACTGGGCCCAGGCAAGGGCGCCGGCGCACATCACACAAGGTTCGAGCGTAACGAACAGGGTGCACTCTGGCAGGTACTTGCTGCCCAGGTTTGAAGAAGCGGCTGTAATGGCCAAAATTTCGGCGTGGGCCGTCACGTCGATGAGTTGTTCGGTCTGGTTGTGCGTACGCGCAATGATGCGATTGTCGCAAACGATTACTGCGCCCACGGGAATTTCACCCGCTTCAAAGGCCTTTTGAGCCTCGGCATAGGCCTGTTTCATGAAGTATTCGTCGGAGAAAACGGAAAGCATGGTGCAAAGGTGGCAACTCGAACGTTAAAAATGCAGGCAAAAATGGAATTTACAAATTATTGACACAGGAGGGTATGTTAAAACTCGCAGCAATTTCCGACCTTTGCGCATGGAAAAGAACCAGCCCATCCAGAAGTTCATCGGCGAGTCGCTCACCTTCGACGACGTTCTGCTCGTACCCGCCTACAGCGAAGTCTTACCCCGCGAAGTCAACATCAGCGCACAACTCACGCGCGGCATACGCCTCAACGCGCCCATTGTTTCGGCCGCCATGGATACGGTGACCGAAAAAGCGTTGGCCATTGCCATGGCCCGACAGGGCGGCATCGGCATCATCCACAAAAACATGAGCATCGAGGACCAGGCAGATCAGGTACGCTCCGTGAAGCGATCTGAAGCCGGCATGATCATCGATCCGGTGACTTTGCACCCCGATGCCACGGTGAGTGAAGCGCTCGAATTGATGCGCCGCTTCAGCATCGGCGGTATCCCAATTACCGACAGAAAAAACAAACTCGTCGGTATCCTCACCAACCGCGACCTGCGCTTCGAACGCGACCACACCCGCAAGGTGCGCGATCTGATGACCAAACGCAACATGGTGACCGTGCCGCTCGGTACCACGCTTCTCGAAGCCAAAGACATCCTCCAGCAACGCAAAATTGAAAAGCTGCCAGTGGTGAACGACAACTACGAGCTCGTGGGCCTCATTACTTACAAGGACATGCTGAAAGGCGTGAATTTCCCCAATGCCTGCAAAGACCCGCTCGGCCGTCTCGTGGTTGGCGCCGCACTCGGCGTTACGGCCGACATGCACCAGCGCGTAGCCGCCCTCGTGAAAGCCGGTGTGGATGTGGTGACGGTTGATACCGCCCACGGCCACTCCCGCGGCGTGCTCGACGCGGTGAAAGGACTGAAAGACGCCTTCCCCAACCTTCAAGTCATAGGCGGCAATGTGGCCACCGGCGAAGGCGCCCTGGCCCTCGTAGCAGCCGGAGTAGATGGTGTGAAAGTAGGTGTCGGTCCAGGCAGCATCTGCACCACACGCATAGTGGCAGGTGTGGGCGTGGCCCAGCTTTCGGCCATTTTCAACGCTGCGGAGGCTTTGAAAGGTACGGGTATTCCCATCGTAGGCGACGGGGGTATCCGCTACACCGGCGACATTGTGAAGGCACTCGCGGCAGGAGCAAGCACCATCATGGCCGGCTCACTTTTCGCAGGCGTGGAGGAAGCACCCGGCGAAACCATCATTTTCGACGGCCGCAAATTCAAAACTTACCGCGGTATGGGCAGTCTGGGCGCCATGCAGCAAGGCTCGAAGGACCGTTATTTTCAGGATGTGGAAGACGACATCAAAAAACTTGTACCCGAAGGCATCGAAGGTCGTGTGCCTTTCAAAGGTTCGGTGGCCGAGGTGATGAACCAGTACATCGGCGGTCTGCGCGCCGGTATGGGCTACTGCGGTGCACCCGACGTGGAAACGCTCCAGGAAAAAGCACAGTTTACAAAAATCTCCAATGCGGGCATGAATGAGAGTCACCCGCACAACATCACGATCACGAAGGAAGCGCCGAATTATTCGCGGAGGTGAAAGTAGCAAGTTACAAGTAGCAAGTTACAAGTAGCAAGTTACAAGGTGAAAGAGCGAATCATCACAGATGATCCGGTGACTCATTCTTGCCACTTGTAACTATTTTCACCAAACCACTTTTACGCCGTGTATCGAATACTGTCCTATGCGCTCATCCTTGCTGATGAGCGTCAGGTTGAGGCATTTTGCTTGCCAAATCAACATTCGATCGAAAGGGTCCCGGTGAATGCCGATCGGTAATTGATGGTAAGAGATGCAGATTTCAGGATTAAGTTCCATCAATTCCAATTTCATTTGACCACACATTAACGGTATATCTTCAGGTGTAAATTGTTCAAATTTTATTTTTCCAAGTCCATATTTAATTGCAATTTCCCAAAAGCTGACGACACTCACAAAAACCGGTTTTTGCGGTGATTGAATTAGCTCTTTTGCGGTTTGTGATAATTTACTTGTTTCAAACAGTGTCCAAAGCAGTACGTGGGTATCAAGTAAATACTTCATAGACCAAGAAACTCTTCTTCTGTCATTTCAAAATCATCCATAAATATAACCTTGGCTTTGCCTTCCAACAAACCAATCGGACGTTTGGCCTTTGATGCCTTTTTTTCTTTCGGAACCAGATATGCCACAACTTCCTTTTTTTTACCGTAGGTAAGCGCAATTTCCTCTCCTTTCCGAACCATATCAAGTATTTCGGAAAGGTTGGCTTTAAAATCACCTATCGAATACGTTTTCATAACCGATTGTTTTTTACAAAGATCGTTTTTACTTGACAAGTTGTCAAGTAAAAATTTTCATGTCGTCATTTATTTTATTTAAAGTAATGAAAATCAAGTTTTTATAAAACTTTAAATTAAAATAAATGTGTTGCAACCCGTAGCAAACAACGATGTTTCCACCCATCTTTGGAAAGCTATAAAACAAAAACCTGCAACACATGCTGATCAAAACTTTTGCTGGCGCCGTTCACGGTGTTGATGCGCAAACCATTACCATTGAAGTGAATACCGGCGGCGTGTTGTCGCCCGACAACGAGAGCAAAGGGTACTACATTGTAGGACTGCCCGACAGTGCCGTGAAAGAAGGCCACATCCGACTGGAACCGGCACTGAAAAACTCCGGTTACAAAATCCCACGCGTCAAAACCTTCATCAATTTCGCACCGGCCGACATACGCAAGGAAGGTTCGGCCTACGACCTGCCTATGGCCATTGGTATGCTCGCTGCCACCGACCAGATTCCATCCGCAGACATAGAAGCTTTTTTCATCATGGGCGAACTGTCGCTCGACGGCAGTCTGCGGCCCATCAAAGGCGCACTTTCCATTGCCATACAGGCGCGCAAACAAGGTTTCAAAGGGTTCATCTTGCCGGTGCAAAATGCCCGCGAAGCCGCCATCGTGGCTGGACTGGATGTGTACGGCGTGAACAGTTTGAAAGAAGCCATCGACGTACTGGCAGGCGGTGTGGTAATTGAGCCCATGGTGGTGAATGCCCGCGAAGAATTCGCCCACAACCTCAACAACTACGATGTGGATTTTTCTGATGTGCGCGGACAGGAGAACATCAAACGTGCACTCGAACTGGCCGCAGCAGGTGGGCACAACGTGATACTCATTGGTCCGCCTGGCTCGGGCAAAACCATGCTGGCCCGACGTCTGCCCACCATTTTGCCGCCGCTTACCCTGCACGAAGCCCTGGAAACCACCAAAATACATTCCGTGGCGGGGGT
Organism: Chitinophagales bacterium; assembly: GCA_038249605.1. Classification (GTDB taxonomy): domain Bacteria; phylum Bacteroidota; class Bacteroidia; order Chitinophagales; family Saprospiraceae; genus M3007. Next base: position 18,089 of record JBBSDH010000061.1, read on the forward strand.
ATTGCCGGTGGATACCTCTCTTGTCACCACACGGCCGTTCCGCTCGCCGCACCACACCATTTCCGACGTGGCACTTGTGGGCGGAGGGTCCAATCCCATGCCTGGCGAGATCAGCATTGCGCACAACGGTGTGTTGTTCCTCGATGAATTGCCTGAGTTCAAACGGGCGGCTTTGGAAGTGATGCGCCAGCCCATGGAAGAGCGGCGTGTGACCATCAGCCGTGCCAAGGTAAGTGTGGATTACCCGGCGAGTTTTATGTTGGTGGCGAGCATGAACCCCTGTCCGTGCGGCTACTACAACCACCCGGAAAAAGACTGCGTGTGCGGTCCGGGCGTGGTGAAACGGTACGTGTCGAAAATCAGCGGTCCGCTGCTCGACCGCATCGACCTGCATGTGGAAGTAACGCCTGTGAGTTACGATGAGCTCAGCAGTCGCGAATGCGCGAAGTTGAATTCCGGCGACATCCGTGCGCGCGTGCTTGTGGCCCGGGAAATCCAGGCCAAACGTTACGAGCATCTTAAGGACGTGTACTGCAATGCCCACATGCCGAGCCGTATGGTGCGCGAGGTATGCCATCTGGACAATGCTGGGCTCACGCTTTTAAAAACCGCGATGGAACGCCTGCAACTTTCAGCGCGGGCGTACGACAGGATATTGAAGGTGGCGCGTACGGCGGCGGATTTGAGCGGGAGCGAGCACATCCGGATTGAGGATTTGGCGGAGGCGATACATTACAGATCGTTGGATCGGGAGGGATGGGCAGGGTGAGTGTGTGCGAAATGAGCTTCAGTAAGATACTCCATTTCGCATTCCCCAAGTGCCGCGTCCAGTGAATGACTTACAGTTTGGCGAGACTTATATTTTGCTCAATTAGGCATGAGGAGGGCGAAATGCGGGACATTTTAACCGACGAATAACGACATTGAGCGAAAAATAGGGCCGCGAAACTGTATGTTATTCACTAGACGCGGCACTAGCCACCCTGCTTGGTGACAATACCAA
>JBBSDH010000062.1:0-18953 GCA_038249605.1 Chitinophagales bacterium
AATCGTCGAGCAACCCGTTTGGGTAAGGTCGTTGAAGTGGTTGGCAATAATAACAGCTACGGCACCTGCCTGTTGGGCCCGGTACACTTTCAGGCTGAAGTTGCACACACCGCGGCGTATCAATGCGATTTTGCCCGTAAGGTCCTGAGTGATGACTCCGCATGCCTGCGAATCCTGCTCAATGTCGTAAGCCCACACAATCGGAGCGCAAAAATCTTCGGTAACTGCTGGACCAAAAAGGCTGTAGTTCCAGCCACAATCGCCCTTATTCCAGGTAACTGAACCTGCACTGGTGTTCATCTTCAGCAGGAAGTTGTCGTTTTCCGTACCGCCCTGAGCGAAGGCTACAGTATGAAACAGGCCAGTAAGGAGAAGGCCCAAAAAGAGTGTAAACAATTTTTTCATAACACGTCGGTTTTAATATTTTAAGAAATGTTCTGCGGCAAAGATATAAGCTTCGCAAACTTGACAAGCAGTTTTTGCTAATTTCGGTCAAATTTTTACAACCTTAACCATCTTATTTGCAATAAACCTTAAATAGACGCAACTTACTAACGGTTTTATACCTTTTTTTGCCAAAGAAAAACTTTGATCATCACGCAAACCCAAACATAATTTCCATGCAATCAAGAAAATTGTACATCCTTCTTGCCTTATGTATGCCCGCTTTGGGCTGGTCGCAAGCACTTATTCCCAAGGCTGCAAAACTTGAAAAAGCGCCTTACAACAAAAAAGCCATCCTGCCTGAAACGGCAGTTCCCGAGCCCGAGCAATACGTTCCAGTGTACCAGTCGGGTGTCAATTACCGCTCTCCCGAAGAATATGCCGGTTTCACCCGTTGGGATGCCCAGTCCTACGGCTGCATGCCTTCACGCATCTATGCCAACAACGATGGAAATCCGGTAGCAACCTGGATCTATGGTACCGACCAAACGGGCGCCTTTCCCGAACGCGGAACCGGTTACAACGTGCGCCAAAACGGCGCATGGCCCGATGTCACCGCCCGCGCCGAAACGGTGCGAACAGGGTTTCCTGCCGCAACACGCCTAAACGACGGCACCGAACTCATCATTGCCCACAATACAGGCACTACGCCTTACAGCCTGCGCTTTCTTCGTCGCGCTCCCGGCGCTGGTACGTGGACGGAAACCAACCTGCCCCTTCCAGTAGGTGCAGGTTGCCTTTGGCCCCGCATTGCAGTTGGCGGCCAAAACGGAAACATCGTACACGTCATCGCCATCACCACGCCTGTAGCCAATACCGGAACCATATACCAAGGCGTAGACGGTCACCTTTTGTACTGGCGCTCGCAGGATGGCGGCCTTACTTGGGACAAACAAGCCACCGTCATTCCGGGGCTCGACAATTCCAAATACACCCTCATCAATGCCGACTCTTACACCATCGACGCCAACAGCGACGCCGTTGCCATTGCTGTTTTGCCCGATTGGAACGACCTGCGCGTGTACAAATCTGTCGACAATGGCGACTCCTTTGATGTCATTACGGTAATAGACTTTCCGGATGCACTCGAAAACTATGTGGGGTTGGCAGGTGAAAGTTACACCATAGACGATGTGGGCGGTTTCGATCCTGAAGCGCCCGACTCCCTGGCTGTTTCTTCTTCCGACGGTTTCGGCAGCTTGCTCATCGACGACAACGCCGAATGCCACCTTTGGTTTGGCCGCATGTACTATGTCGACAACGACCTTGCTGCAGGCACTTTTTTTTACCCGGGCATCAACGGTCTGGTGTATTGGAAAGAATCGTTTGTTGATGAACCTCGTGTCATCACAGGCGCCCTCGATTACGATGGCGACACAACGCTTGCTGTGGTCAGCCTCACCGAAATCGGACCTTATTTCAACAGCCTTTCCAGCTTCCCAAGCGCAGGCATAGCCGACAACGGTACCATTTACCTCGCCTATTCCGCCCTGCACGAGCTCTACCGCACGGGCTCCGGCGCCGACAGTGACCAGTTTTATCGCCATACCTACCTCATGAAGTCGGAAGACGGCGGCGAAAACTGGGGCGATCCGTTCGACATCATCAGTGACCCCTATGTTTTTGCCGATCTGGTGCCCTTCATCGAGTCGGTTTGGCCAGCAGTACCGCGACACATGGGTGATAAAATCTGGGTGCTTTACCAGCAGGATTACCTGCCAGGTACGGACCTTTGGGGCGACAACCACGCCACCTCCGACAACGGCATCACCTGGGTAGAAATCGACAACGATTCCGTACCTGCCTATGTCGGTATTTTCGAGCCCGCCAAGCCAGATCAATCGTTCGAAATGAGCCTTTCGCCTAACCCTGTATCCAATGTGACCACATTGTACGCGACGTTCCAGGGTTCGGGCAATGCGTCCATCGAAGTGTTCGATGCTTTTGGTCGCCTGGTGTACAACCAGCGTGTATCCACCCAAAATGGCAGCCAGTCGATGGTGCTTCAGCTGCAAAATCTGCAGTCCGGCGCCTATGTTGTGCGGGTGCAGGAAGGCAGCCGATTCGGAACGATCAGGCTTATAAAGTCGTAATTTGGGTAGACAAGATGCCCCGGCCGCAGCCATCATCCCCAATCTTTTTTGGTGTGATTGCTGCGGCCGGGGCTTTCTTTGAACGCCATTGAATAACCTTTTTGTGTTATTTTATTATAAAAAATATTTTAATTTAAAAAAATATTATTATTTAAAATATTAAAAAACAAAGACAAATAGCCTAACAATCTGTTTTCAATTGCCACAGAAGGCAGATTTAACATTTCCGGCCTAAATAAATTTTGGAATGGTCCGTTTAGTCCTTTTTAATCCTGACGCCACAGCGCAGTGGTACGCCTGTCTTATGCGACATCCCAGCCTTTCCCCCACAACAGCTGCGCTTCAACCGATTTTTTAACCATTCGATTCTCCGATCATGGCTTCTTTGAATCCCGTTCAAGGCGCTTTGGGTCATCGGCGTGCAGCTCACCTGTTGCGACGTACGAGCTTTCGGTATACCCGTGCCCGTGTGGATGCATTTGCATCGCTCACGGCTGCCGAAGCGCTCGTCGATTTGTTTTCCAACAGACCCCTGCAGCTCGAACAACCCGTTTACGGCGCCTCTTCTCCCGCCCCTTGGGTCAATCCTCCCCAACCACCTGACGCGCCCCTGCCGGCCGACGACATGGAGCTCACGCGCTACGTCATGGCATGGTGGGTAAATGAGACCCTGCACGACGAAGGCATGGGCCACAAAATGTCTTTTTTCCTGCATCAGTACCTTTCGGTAAACTATGAAAGCGGCAGCAGCATGGAGTTTTACGATTACCTGATGCTTTTGCGTTGGAGTCGGTTCGGAAACTTCAAAAAAATGATCGCCAAAATTGTGGTCGATAACTGCATGTTGCGTTACATCGACAACGATCAGAATTTTGTGAACAATCCCAACGAAAACTACGCCCGCGAATTTTTCGAACTGCACACCATCACGCCCGGTGATGCTTCCGGCGCCGGCGATTACACCACCTACACCGAAGATGATATCGTGCAGGCTGCCCGTGTTTTCACCGGTTTTAACCATGCCAAACGCCACCAATATGTGGATGCCGAAACCAACATCCCGGCAGGCAGAGGTTACCCGCCGAGCCACGACTTCGACCCAAAAATCTTTTCCAACCGCTTTGGAGGTGCCACCATATCCGCCCCAACCAACGATGAAGCAGGTATGTTTGCAGAAATGCAGGCACTCATCGATCTCGTATTCGTGCAAGAAGCCACAGCCCGGAATTTTGCCCGCCGTTTGTACACGTTTTTTACCACAAGAATCATCGACGACGAAGCGGAAAACGACATCATCGGTCCGCTTGCGCAAACCTTCATCTCCTCCGGTTTTGAAATGAAACCCGTGGTGGAACAACTGCTGCAAAGTGAACATTTTTTCGACGTGGACGATGCGGACGCAACCGACGAACACGTAGGAGCGTTCATCAAATCGCCGCTCGACCTCGCGCTTCACTCCTTAAGCTTTTTCAACGTTCCCGTTCCCGATCCGCAAACAGAGAACCTCGACCATTACATGACGTTTTACAACGGCGGCGTGATCGAACGCATGTTGGGACGAGCCGGAATGGACCTCTTTTACCCACCCGATGTAGCTGGCTACCCGGGCTACTACCAGGATCCTTCGTTCAATCGCCAGTTTTTCAATTCAGCCACCATCATCGCGCGGTACAAACTGCCCCAGATGCTGCTTACAGGCACCTACGCCTGGGGCTCATCGTCGGGCGAAAGCATCGGTACAAAACTCGACATCGCAGCCTGGCTGCGCGACAGCGGCGACATAAGTGACCCCAACGACTCGTACATTCTGGTGACCGAACTTCTGATGTATCTCTTCCCCGAAACGCCCGACGACGACCGTTTCGAACATTTTCATACTGTGGTTTTTCTCGATGGATTGCCCCCGGCCGACTGGTCGTACGAATGGCAAAATTACCTCAATACCAGCAACGATACCGAAGTTAAAATTCCGCTCGGACGCCTGGTAAACGCCATCATGTACGCTCCTGAGTACCAGGTTTTTTGAAAATTTATGGGATTGGAAAAATGAAATTGCATTGACCCAAACCCTTCGCAAACTCGGGACAAGTCCTGCAAATCCACATCCATGAAGAGAAGAAATTTCCTCAAATTATTTCCGGCCGCTGGCGTCAGCTCCTTCGCTGTCAACGGCTTTGCCATGACCCCGTTCGCCAACAGCCGCATGGCCCGCATTTTGGCCGATTGCGAAGAGGTGGAAGAACGCATACTGATTCTCATCCAGCTCAAAGGGGGCAACGACGGGGTGAATACCATCATCCCAATCCCACAGTACGACGCTTATGTCGGCCTGCGTCCGGTGGTCGCCGTGCCCGATGCTGGTCCGGAAAAATTCATTCCATTAGACAATACTTTGCCTGCGGCCGACCGTGTGGGACTGCATCCGGTGATGACCGGCGTCAAAGCCCTTTACGACAAAGGTTACGCCGCCGTAGTGCAGGGCGTGGGTTATGAAAACCTGAACCAATCGCACTTCAAAGGCACCGACCTGTGGCTGTCCGGCGGCGATGGCACACCCGACAATTTCAATATTTCCTCAGGCTGGATGGGCCGCGCTTTGAACGCCATGTTTCCCAATGTGGTGGGTTCGCCCATACCTGAAATGGAGTACCCACTCGGCATCCAGATCGGCGATCCGAACCCATCCCTGGGTTTCCATACCGATACTGAGCACCAAAATTCTTTGAACTTGTACGGGCAGGACCCGGAAGGTTTTTACACCCTTGTGCAAACGATCGGTGGTGCGCCCATCGTGAATGTGCCGGATTCGGAATATGGCGACGAACTTCGCTACATCATGGGCGTGGAAAAAGCTGTGGATGAGTATTCTGTGTACATCACCCAGGCGTTCAATGCCGGAAGCAACGCTTTGAACAACTATCCGCAAACGACCCTGGCGTACCAGCTAAAAACCATTGCAAGGTTGGTAAAAGGCGGTTGTAAAACGAAGATTTACCTCTGTTCCATGGGTGGTTTCGATACCCACGGCTCGCAGGTGCCACCTGAAGGCACAGTGACGCTTGGAGGCCACGCCGATTTGTTGCGCCAACTTTCGGATGCGGTCAAATACTTTTACGACGACCTGGATGGACTCGGGTTGGCCGACAAAATAGCCGCCTGTACTTTTTCTGAATTTGGCCGTTGCGCCAAGGAAAACGGTTCGGCCGGAACCGACCACGGTACCCTGGCGCCCATGCTACTTTTTGGTAAAGCCATCGGCGCCGGTGTGCACGGCACCAATGTAGACCTGGAAAACCTGAGCGGCGATAACCAGCTTCAAGGCATGCAGTTCGACTACCGACAGGTGTTCACGACGTTGCTTCAGGACTGGCTCGGCGCAGGACAGTATGTGCTTGAACAAACCATGTTTGAAGGTTACATGAAACTGCCCATCATCGAAAGTGCAGCCGTGGTGTCGCCCGATTGCTACCTGGGTCCGGTGAACACCTTCAGTCCGCGCGACGAACCCAGGGCGATGCGTTTGTCGCCCAACCCTGCTACAACCCGCTGCGAAGTGTTTTTCCAAAGCGTTATGGGGTACGATGCTCGATTGAGCCTGCACAGTTTGGGCGGTGCATTGGTATCCAACACCCCCGTGCATGTACACCCCGGCAACAACTTGTATTACCTCGAAGTGCGGCATCTGCCACCGGGAACGTATTTTGTGCGTTTGGAAAACAAGGTGAGCGGGGCAGCGGAGGTGGTGAAATTGTCTGTAGTGAGGTAAAGCATTACGCTAATGCTTGTTCTTTTTAATCCAAAAACTAATCATTTATCGCTCAAAATCCGAATTTTTATGCGATTCATCCTTGCCTCCGTTTTTTTAACCTTAGCCTGCCTTACCACCTTACGGGCCCAAATGCCTGTTGCCTGCGGTGGTGGCGCTGCTCCGGCCATTGCCTGCGACCAGGCCTGTATTTCCTGTAGTTTCAATGGTTTTTCCGGATCAACCACCGGTTATCCTACAGGGGTGGCACCCGATTATTGCGGTACGGTGGAGAACTTCCAATGGCTGGGTTTCATTGCTGGTGAAAATGCCGCCTCGTTTATAGTTTCTGCCAACAACTGCTCCGACGGCAATGGCGTGCAAATCGCCATTTACCAGGATTGTACGGCAAGTCCGCTTGCTTGCGACAAAGGCGAAGCCGACGGCGCAGCCATTCCGGTGTCTGTTTCCATTCCCATGCAACCGGGCACCAATTATTACCTGTTGATCGACGGTTATGCCGGAGATCAGTGCGATTTTACGGTAACCGTTGATCCGCCGTCGGCAGTGTACGAACCTCCGCTGGGAGTTGTAGGTGCAATTACCGGCCCGACAGCCTTATGCCCAGGGGCCACCCGAACGTTTAGTGTGCAACCTGTAAATGGCGCCGGGGCCTACATTTGGAGCGGGCCAGCAGGCACTTTGTTCGACAGTTTACCATCGCCTGCCACGTTCAGCGCCGCTGAAGGATTGACGGTGGAAGTGACCATGGGCGATGTGGGTGGTGAAATTTGTGTGCAGGCCGCCAACGTTTGCAACCAAAATGCCGCATGTACGGCCTCCCTCGTTGTGGAGATTTTGGGCCCTGATGCCTGGCCGGTAATCCAGCTCGAAGAGGAGGCCAGTTTGAACTGTACCAACGAATCGCTCGCCATCAAAGCCGATGTGCTGGTAGGTTCGCAAAGCGTGTTTCTGTGGACGGCCGATTCGACAGGCAACATCACTTCGGGGGAAGACCAAACCATCGTAAGGGTGAACCAAACGGGGGTGTATTTCCTGTTTGTCTTGGATGAAACCACTGGGTGTAGCAACCGGGATTCGGTGCAAGTTTTACCGCCCGAATTGCCGCGCGACGTTGTGGTGCGTTTGCGCAACTGCACGTGTTACAACGACAACAATGGCGAAATCTGGATAGACTCCTTAGCCGGAAGTCTGCCGCCTTTTGTGTACAGTCTGGACGGTGCACCGATGCAACCCATCAATTATTTCAACCTGCTGCCGCCGGGCAACCACAGCCTGCTGATTGAGGGTTCAGACGGTTGTGTGTGGGATACCCTGATCACCATTGAAGAGCCGGCCGAGTTGCTGGTGGACCTGGGCCCCGACGACACCATACACCTTGGTGAATCCACGGAACTGTGGTTTGATGGGGCTGTGAACTACCCCGATCGTGTGTTTAATACGCTTGTGTCACCTTCCATGCTTGAACCCATGTTGTGCAATACCTGTGTTTATTTCCCCACCAATTCCTTCAAATACCTGGTGGAGGTACGCGATAGCAACGGGTGCAAGGCATTGGACGAACGAACGGTCATTGTGGGCAAAGAACGTTTTATTTACATTCCCAACGTGTTTATGCCCCAGGAAAACGCCGATCCCGTGAATGCGGTGTTCCGGGTTTTTGGAGGTGAAGATGTGTCGCAAATCGAATTGTTCAGGATTTACAACCGTTGGGGAATGGAAGTACACATGGCTAAAAATTTCCTGCCCGACGATCCGGCGAGCTTCTGGAATGGCCAAATTGATGGCCAAATGGCGGAGCCGTCGGTGTACCTCTACCATGCACGGGTGTCGTTCAAAGACGGGGAAGTGGTGGATTATCGGGGCGATGTTACGTTGGTGAGGTAGTTTGCGTGAAACTATAAGGATACAAACTTTGGACTCCCATTAAACCTTTTCCACTGTCACGTATCCTAGAAGAACCAAGTGTTCATCTAACTTTCTTCCGTATGGCCAATCTCAACCCATTTTCAGGTGCTATGGGCACCCGTCGGGCCGCCCACCTGTTGCGGCGCAGTACGTACAGGTACACACGGGCCCGCGTCGACGAGCTTGCCTTCATGAGTGCCGATGCCGCCCTCGACACCATCCTCACTGATTACCCCCAGCAACTTGTACAACCGGTGTACGACAACCCTGCAACCACGGGAGTTATTGAAAACGACGTCTGGCTTTTGCCACCTGGCTTGCCTCAACCCGCCGAAGATTTTATTTTGCGGCGGTACAACATGGGTTGGTGGATCAACGAAGCCCTGCATGATTCCGGCATTGGCCACAAAATGACCTTCTTTTTCCATCAATACCTCGCGGTAGCGGCCAATTCTGGCGGCAACGCCAATTATTTCGATTACCTGCGTTTGTTGCGCTGGGGTGCCATGGGGAATTTCAAAAAACTGGCCACAAAAATGGTGGTCGACAACAGCATGTTGCGCTACCTCAACAACAACGAAAATACCAAAAATAACCCCAACGAGAACTTTGCCCGCGAATTTTTAGAACTTTTTACCATTGGCAAAGGCAACCAGGCCGCCCCGGGTGATTACACCAATTACACGGAAGACGACATCGTAGAGGCCGCCCGTGTATTCACCGGCATTCGTACCAGGTTCAACAGAGACATCATCGATGCAGAAACGGGCATTCCGCGGGGCGACTTTCAGACCAATGCTGGTGGCGCCGTAACGCAGCACGATACCGCCAGCAAAACCTTCAGTCCACGTTTTCAAAATACCCTCATCACGGGAGGAAGCACCTTGGCAGCAGCGTTCCAGGAACTCGACGCTTTTGTTGACATGGTGTTCGCGCAACCTGAAACCGCCAAAAACTTCTGTCGCCGTTTGTACCGCTTTTTTGTGCACCGCGACATTACAGACGAGATTGAAAACGACATCATCGCTCCGCTGGCCGACACATTTGTCGCCAACAATTTCGAAGTAAAACCCGTTTTGCGCCAGCTCCTGCAAAGCAGCCATTTCTTCGACGAGGACGATTCGGACAATGCCGACGAAATTGTAGGAGGCATCATCAAATCGCCGCTCGAACTTACCCTGCAGGCCGTCTCGTTTTTCAACATTACCATCCCGAGTCCGACCCAGAACACCCAAATGCATTACGGCTTGTTTTATTCACAGGCTGTGATCGACCGCATGTTTGCAGGCGCCAACCTCACCCTCTTTTTCCCGCCCGATGTGGCTGGATACGCCGCTTATTACCAGTCGCCCGATTTCCACCGCCAGTGGTTCAACTCCAGCACCATCATTGCGCGGTACAAACTGCCCGTCATGCTGCTTACCGGCACAAGGCAAATTGGCTCAAACCCCAATGGTCAAATTGGCATCAAACTCAACATAGCCCCCTGGTTGCGCGACCAAAGCGGCATCGCCACTCCGGCCGACGCCTACTCTGTCGTTCAGGAGCTGCTCGACTACATGCTGCCAACACCTCCCGACAACGACCGATTCAATTATTTTTTCGATTCGGTTTTCCTCGACGGTTTACCTCCGGCCGATTGGACCTACGAGTGGCAAAATTACCTGACCTCCGGCGATGCCACCGAAGTGACCTTAGCCCTCGAACGCCTTGTACGAGCCATCATGTATTCACCCGAATACCAAACATTCTGATCAGGATCAAAGGATTTTCAGGATTGATTCCATGATTTTACGGGATTCACTTTTTTCGAATAATTAAAGCTCAAATTGCAATGAAAAGACGCAATTTCCTCAAAATATTTCCTGCGGCCGGCATCACACCAATCGTCGTGAACGGCTTCCCCATGAAACCCTTTGCCAACAGCCGCATGGCGCGCATCCTCAATGCTTGTGACGGCATCGATGAAAGGGTGCTGGTACTCATACAGCTCAAAGGCGGAAACGATGGCATAAATACCATCATTCCCATTCCGCAATACGATCTGTACGCCAACCTGCGGCCCGGAATCCGTGTGCCCGACAACGGTACAGGCGCTTACATCAACCTCGACACCACGTTGCCCGGCGCCGATCAACTCGGTTTGCACCCATCCCTTTTGCCCATCAAAGACCTTTACGACCAGGGCAAAGCGAGCATCGTACAGGCGGTGGGGTATCAGGACATGAACCAGTCGCACTTCAAAGGTACCGACCTGTGGCTATCCGGCGGCGACGGCTCCCCCGACAACTACAACATCGGTTCCGGCTGGATGGGCCGCGCGTTGCAGGAAATCTACCCCGACGTGGCCGGTGCGCCTACCACCGACATGCCCGATCCGCTCGGCATCCAGGTAGGCGACTCCAATCCGTCGCTTGGGTTCCACACCGAAACCGAACACCAAAACGTGATCAACCTGAGCGGACAGGATCCCGCAGGATTTTATTCCCTCATCCAAACCATCGGCGGAGCGCCATTGCTCAACATCCCCGACTCGGACCATGGCGATGAGGTAGCCTACATCATGAATGTGGAGCAAAGCGTGAACCTGTATGCACAGCGTATCACCTCGGTTTTCAATGCCGGCACCAATGCCATCACGTATCCGGGCGACAACGCCCTTGCCAACCAATTAAAAACCATCGCAAGGCTCATTAAAGGTGGTTGCAAAACCAAAATTTACCTGTGTTCCCTTGGCGGTTTTGATACGCACAGCGCACAGGTGGCCGCTGCCGATCCTACAGAAGGCACGCACGCCGATCTTTTGGCCAGCCTTTCGGAAGCCGTGAAATTGTTCCTCGACGACCTCGAAGCATTGGGCATTGATGAAAAAGTGGTTGCCTGTACGTTTTCCGAGTTCGGACGCTGCGCCAAAGAAAACGGCTCCACAGGAACCGACCACGGTACCCTGGCGCCTATGATGCTGTTTGGAAAAAACATTGAAGCAGGTGTGCAAGGCACCAACGTTAACCTCAGCAACCTTACGCCTGACAACCAGCTTCAAAACATGCAATTTGATTACCGGCAGGTTTTTACAACCCTGCTCCAGGATTGGTTGGGCGCCGACAACAATGTTTTGGAAACCACCATGTTTGAAGGTTTTGTAAAAATGCCGCTGCTCGATAATGCAGCGGTTGTGGATCCGTCCTGCTACCTCAACACAACCTCCGTGTTTGATGCCGGTTCAAAAGCCGTGAAAAGGCTGGCCATTTATCCCAATCCGGCGCGCATTACGGCAGAGGTATCGTACAACAGCGATGCGGCTTTTGATGCGCGTTTGAGCCTGCACAGTCTGGGCGGAACCCTCGTGTCAGCTACAACAGTGCGTGTGCAAACCGGGTTTAACCTGTTTTACCTCGATGTTTCGTCGCTGGCCTCGGGCAATTATTTTGTGCGCCTCGAGGACAAAAAGACTGGTCGCGCCGATGTGGCAAAACTTGTAGTGGCTCAAGGATATTAAGATGTTTGGTGGTAGAGGATCTTCGCATTTCACCACAGAGGTGCGCTTCTCACCACAGAGGTGCGCGGAGTAGCGCAGAGGAAAAACGCAGAGGATTAGTTACCACAAAACAAACCTCTGCGCTTTCCTCAGCGCTACTTTGCGCACCTCTGTGGTGAAATGCGCAGCCCCAATTCGGTCATACATCGATCAATAACCATTATTCGTAAAAAAAACACAACACCATAAAGCAAAAAACCAAATCTTGCGTTTTAATGGCCTATGCTTTTGAAAATAGCCCTATGACGCAAAAACTTTTGACTTTTTTGTTTTCCATTATGGTCTTTGCTGTGCAATCCCAGTCGCACGCCGATTGCGATAAGGCCATGGACATTTGTAAAAAACAAAGCTACACCATCAACAAAACCGGTGGTGAAGGCGCCAACATCCGGGAAGCCGATTTTATGTCGTGCTTTATGAACGGCGAAAACAACGGCCAGGCCGAAGAAAACTCTACCTGGATCAAGTTTGAAATAGAAAAAAGCGGCACACTGACGTTTGTCATCACACCGCACAAACTTGACGACGACCTTGATTTTGTAGTTTACAAACTTCCAGCCGACGGCAAATGCAACTTCGAAGCCATGCCGGTGGTGCGTTGTATGGCCTCTGGCGACGCCGGAATGAATGCCATCACCAGTCCTTGCATGGGCGAAACAGGCCTTCGCGATGGCGAACTCGACACCAGCGAAGACGCAGGCTGCAGCGACGCCGGCGACAATACATGGCTCGCGCCCCTCAAAGTGGTGGCTGGCGAAAAATACGTGTTACTCATCAGCAATGTCTCCTCCCGTGGCCCCGGTTTCAACATCCGTTTCGGAGGCAGCGCCAAATTACCTTGCGATGATGAAAAGCCAAAACCCAAACCGCCCGTTTCGTCACCCTCAAAACCCACACCCAAACCACCCGTAGTGGCTGTGCCAACCGCATCGGCACCCGCCATCATCGGTGGCCGTAAAGTGGAAGTTGGAGAAACGGTGAATGTAAAAAACCGTACCATCAAAATCAAAATCTGGGACAGTCAGGTAGAGGACGGCGACATCGTCTCCATTTTTCTCGACGACAAAAAAGTAGTCGACCATGTTTACCTGCGCCTCAAGCCCCAGGAATTTGAAATTACCCTGCCGCCCGGCAAAAAAGAATATTACCTCACCGTGTATGCCGACGATTTTGGCAAAGCCGAGCCCAATACCGCAAAAGTGCTAATTAGCGACGGTGTGCGCGAGCAAGTCATTGATCTTGTTGCAGGACGGAGTAAGCAGGAAAGTGTAAAAATTGTCGCCGAATAGATTGCACAGAAGGTTCACGCAGATGTAAGGCGCAGATTTATACAGAAAAGTACATTAAAATCTTCGAAAATCTGCGTGAACCTTCCGTCTAATCCATTTCTAATCTGACTTCAAACTTCAAACTTCAAACCTCAAACTTTAAACTTTAAACTTTAATCTGCTGTTTAGACCCCCATGCGTGGATTCCGATTTTCCGACTACAAACCCGATCCGAACCAGTCGCCCTTCGACCGGCTGTTCAAGATTTTCCAGGAACTGATGTTGTACACCTCCGGCGACGTTTCTGAGTCGCTTTCGTGGCTCACCGAGCTGGATAAGGAGTACAAACTGACCGACGAAAATTACGGCATGGGCGATTTCATCCGCGAGCTCGAAGAACGCGGCTACATACGCCGCGACGGCGATGGCGAAGGACGGCCGGGGCCCACATCAAAATTAGAAATTAGCCTTCGGCAAAAAAGTCTGGACGATATTTTCGGCGAACTGAAAAGAGCCAAAAGCGGCAAACACAACACCGGTTTCATCGGGCGGGGTGATGAAAATACCGCCGACATGAAACCTTTCGAGTTTGGCGATGGATTGGACAACATTGCCATCACCAATTCCCTGCACAACGCCTACATCAACCACGGCATCGACGAGTTCAAACTCACCCAGGAAGACCTCGAGGTGCACGAAACGTATTACCAGAGCCAAATGTCGTCGGTGCTCATGATCGACATATCGCACTCCATGATTCTTTACGGCGAAGACCGCATCACGCCCGCGAAAAAAGTCGCCCTGGCCCTCGCAGAATTCATACAAACACGTTTCCCCAAAGACACATTAGACATCATCGTGTTCGGAAACGACGCATGGCCCATCGAGCTCAAAGATGTTCCTTACCTTCAGGTGGGTCCGTTCCACACCAACACCGTAGCCGGTCTCGAACTGGCGCTCGACTTGCTCAAACGCCGCCGAAATGCCAACAAACAGATCTTCATGATCACCGACGGCAAACCCACGTGCCTGAAAATCGGAAAAAAATATTACAAAAACGCCTTTGGGCTCGACCGCAAGATTGTGAACCGCTGTTTGAACCTGGCGATGCAGTGCCGAAAACTCGATGTTCCAATTACCACCTTTATGATCGCGCGGGATCCGTACCTTGTGCGCTTTGTGGAGGCATTCACCAAGGCCAACAACGGCAATGCTTTTTATTCGTCGTTGGAAGGGCTCGGGTCGTTTGTGCTCGACAACTACAAGAAAAAGAAACGGAAATAAAGTTTGCATGGAAAACCTGTTGATCGCCATTGTCATCGGCCTTTTTGTGGCCATGCTGTTCGTCAACGTCTACTTCCGGGCCAAAGTCCTCAAGGTTTATGGCATCCTGGTGCGCAACAAAGTTCAGTTTGATGCATCGCATGTGTTCAGCCGCAAAAAACTCGAAGAAGAAATTTTGCCGAAGTATCCTCAGTTCAAAAACGAAATTGAGACCTTTATCACGCACATGCGCAATACCATCAGCATGGCCTCCGTACTCATTGCGCTCATCACTGCTTTTGGCGCCATCCTTATGTACTTTCGTTAAACTGCGGATATGAAAATCGGTTTGCTCGGCGCCGGCCACCTCGGCAAGATCCACCTCAAATGCCTGCTCGCCACCACCTGTTGGAATGTTGTAGGTTTTTACGACCCCGACGATAAAAATGCCGAGTCAGCCATCAAACAATACAACGTCAAACGGTTCGACAACCTTGATGACCTGCTCGCCGCCGTTGATGCCGTAGACATCGTGACGCCCACCACTTTCCACTTTGAATTGGCCCAAAAAGCCCTCGAAGCCGGAAAACATGTTTTTGTGGAAAAGCCAGTCACCCAAACCGTGGAGGAGGGTAGTCGCCTGCTTGAAATCGCCGCAAAAACAGGTCTGAAAGTACAGGTAGGCCACGTGGAGCGGTTCAATCCGGCTTTCACTGCCCTGGGCGGCATGAAGCTCCGTCCCATGTTCATCGAAAGCCATCGCCTGGCAGCTTTCCAGCCCCGAGGCACGGAAGTATCTGTGATCCTCGATCTTATGATCCACGACCTGGACCTGATTCTGCACCTCGTGCAGTCGCCCGTAACACACGTGAGCGCCAGCGGCGTGGCGGTGCTCAGCCATACGCCCGACATCGCCAATGTGCGTGTGGAATTTGCCAACGGCTGTGTGGCCAACCTTACGGCCAGTCGGATTTCCCTCAAACAAATGCGGAAAATGCGCCTGTTTCAGCGCGATCATTACTTGAGTCTTGATTTTTTGGAAAAAAACGCACAAATCGTGCGTCTTTACGATGAAGACGATGCTACCCGTCCGCCCGACGACCAACTCATGGAATTCGAAACCCAAGCGGGTAAAAAATGGCTGCAACTTTCCATGCCCGAATCGGAGCCGGTGAATGCCATCCAGCGTGAACTGGAAACCTTCCACGATGCGATTGAAAACGATACCGAACCGGTGGTAACCCTGCAAGACGGGTTTAAGGCGCTGGAGTTGGCCCATCAAATTTTGGAAGAAATTGCCAGGCGTCAGGAGATGGCGGAAATAAGTGCTAATCCGGGAGTTTAACATCCACCCAAAACGAACATGCTGCTGCGTTGTGGTTGTTGTCGATGGCAATCAGCGTTACCAGGTACGATCCATCCCGAGTTTGAAGAATGGTACAAGGCACAGGGCTTTGCATGATCGTGAGTTCAACCGAACAGTCGTCCTCCGCTGAAACCGGAGCAAATTCGCCAAGGATGGTGGTTCCGGTCGTATCAACTTCAATGGTGGTGTTTGGTGGACAAGCAATAGCAGGTGCAACAACATCGTAAGTGTTGGCAGAACACTTTTCTTTGAATTGCGTTTGGGCAAACACAGGTGAACAAAGCAACACAAAAATCGATACTTGGGCTATCCGTAACATGGCATGGCTGTTTGATTTCAATGACCATGCAAATGTCCCCTAAAGTATTGTTGGAGACAAGGGTTTAATTACCCGTTGTTAAAATGGGTAGAAATACCTGGGTTATTCTACTCCTCATCATCAAACCACACCTTGTAGTACTTTTTCCCTTTGTCGTCGTCGAAGCCTCGTTCGATGAGATCGCGGCGGCCGTGTACGTAAATGTGGAAGTTTTTGTCTAGTTTGATGACGCTTTTAAGCACTTTCATCTCTTTTTTCACCGCCTGGTTGCTGATGTCGAACTTGTCTTCCAGTGGTACGGCGTAAGCTTTGCTGTATTCTTCACGAAAATTTTTAAATGCTTCGCGTTGTTCTTCTTCGGGAAACAAGTTGCCGGCAAAATCGTCGATTTCGAAATGTTCGTTTTCCTTGAAATATTCGGCCGAGCGGTTGAGCAGGTCGATCTGGTCGGTGCGGTCCAACCCAAAACTGCGGGGCAATTTTTGGGTAATGAACTCACTTGAAAGGCCGATGTAGTGGCGAGTGTTGAAGTAGTTGTCTTCAATGGGGCGCAGGCGAAGGAAGGCGTCTTTCCAAAAGGAGCGTTCGTCTTTTTTGGTCACCGTATCGATGGCGCAGATGCGGTAACCTTCAGCTTCATCCAGGTTGAATATCAGGGCGCATACTTCGGGTTTGCCCGTTGGGATGCCTTCCAAAACGCTCAGTGCAAACGATTCGGCGGTGCGTTCGGTTTTGAGGTAAGATTCGCGGCTTTGGATTTTCCAGAGTGCGATGGCCTGCACGGGTTCGTCCTGCAGCACCAAGTCGTCGAAATAAGCCACAAAAAACTCGCCGCCGTTGATTTTGGGCACTTCACAGTGTTCGTACAGCAGTTGTGCAAGTTTGCCGGCTTGTTCACTCAGGTTGTCGGGCGTTTCAAAAATGTCGTGGCAACATTGGTACACGGGGTGGTTGCTCACGTCTTCTTCGTGGTGGAAATAAAAGAACTCCTCCGTTTTTTCAAACGGTTTGAGCATGGCCGCGATGAGCAGCTCGTGCGCCGTATCGTACAGGGGCACAAGGGTTTGTTTGGGGATCACCACACCTTCGTAACGGTTTTTGTTGCCCACCCACGTGAGGGCGAGTTTGCGAAGGTTGGTAGACGAAAAGTCGATCATGGAGTAGTCTGGTTAAGTTGCAAATTTCGGGGTTCGGTGGCGGATTTTTTCAGTTAGTTTTCCACATTGTGGTAAAGTTGAGCTGCGCATTTCAAGTTGAGTTGCGTATTTCACCGCAGAGTAGCGCAGAGTTGCGCAGAGGAAAAACGCAGAGTTATACTTACCACAAAACAAAACTCTGTGTTTTTCCTCTGTGTAACTCTGTGTTACTCTGTGGTGAAATGCGCAACTCTGTGGTAAAATGCGCAGCCAGACTTTACCCGCTATTTTTTCACCTCGGACTTCGGAAATCGTACCTTTGCTCCCACCATGCGCATCGCCATCAATGCCCGTTTTTTATTGCCCGGAAAACTCGAAGGACTGGGCCACTACACCCACGAAATCGTGCGGCGTATGGTGCAACAGCACCCTGAGGACGAGTTCTTACTGCTGTTCGACCGCGCGTATGATCAGCAGTTCGTGTATGGTCCAAATGCCACACCCAAAGTGGTATTCCCTCCTGCACGCCATCCGCTGCTTTGGATCACCTGGTTCGAAACCTCCCTTCCTTTTGCCCTTGAACGCTGGAAGCCCGATGTATTTTTTTCGCCCGATGGTTACGTGAGCCTGCGCAGCAAAGTACCCACCCTGGTCACCATGCACGATGTACTTCCCCTCCGCCATCCCGAGTTGTTGCCACGCGCCGTGGGTACATATTACCGATACTTCATGCCCCGTTTTGCCCGAAGGGCGGAAAAAATAGCCACCATTTCCGATTACGTGCGCCACGACATCGCCGATGCCTGCAAGGTTTCGGAGGACAAAATCGAAGTGGTGTACAACGGCTGCCGCAACGGCTTCAAACCCCTCAACGATGCCGAACAACAACACGTGCGCGACGTATTTGCCGAAGGCGATCCCTATTTTTTTTACACCGGTGCCATCCATCCGCGCAAAAACATTCACCGGCTCATCCGGGCATTCGATGCGTTCAAAAAACAATCGGGCTCACAAGTTCGGCTGTTGCTGGCCGGCAGGTTTGCCTGGAAAACAGACGAGGTTAAAACGGCTTACGAACAATCGGCGTACAAAAACCACATCCGGTTTCTGGGTTACGTACCCGAAACCGACCTCCAAAACCTCACCGCCTCGGCCATGGCCATGTGCCTGGTATCGCTCAACGAGGGTTTCGGACTGCCCATCGTGGAGGCGTTCAATACCGATACGCCAGTGCTTGTATCCAACGTGAGCGCCCTTCCCGAAATAGCTGGCGACGCAGCTTTACTGGTGGATCCACTGGATGAAAATGCCATCGCCGGGGCTATGATGCGGTTGTTTAAAGAAAAGGATTTGCGCCGGGATTTGATTGAAAAAGGACGTGCGCGCAGGAAGGATTTTTCATGGGACCAGGCGGCCTTGGAATTGTATGAAATGTTGAGATCTTTGAACCCTTGATTGGATACCACAGGCCTAAAATCTACATTAAACCCCTCTGCGGACATCTGCGTGAACCTTCTGCGTAAATCCAGAAAAACTTTGAAAATCCTCATCCTCACGCCCTCCTTCGCCCCGCTCATCCATCCCCGTGCACACCGGTGGACGGCCATCACGCGCCACTGGGCATCCCAGGGTCATGAGGTGCACGTGGTGTGCGCACGCCGTCCGGGCGAACAGGATGAACAACACAAGGGTAACTTGCACATACACCGAACCGGTTACGCCTCCCTACACGAACTGTTGTTAGCCTGGCTTGGAAAAACACGGGAAAAGGGGAGGGTAGGGCAGCTGCCCGGGAAGCCTGGCAAGACCATGATTTGGGCAACCAAAGCCTACCAAACCCTTTGGCAAAACC
>JBBSDH010000063.1:0-18766 GCA_038249605.1 Chitinophagales bacterium
CGGGTTTATCTGCCACAGAACCAACAACTTAGCGCAGCCTGTCGCGACTTTGAAATAAAGTAAAATGGTGCCAACAATGCACTACTTTTCATGGCCGACTAAGCGCGGCCACGCAAGCAGTGCGCCCGTTATTCGTAACATTAAACAAAACAAATTGACAAGAAATCTTACTGTCTACTATGGTGAGGAAGTCCACCCTGGCCATACGCATTGAAAAAGCCTACGAACTCATCCGTTTTTGCTGCGAACGCCTCCGGCAAACAAAGGCAACCGTCCAAAAATTGACGGCCGAGGAGTAACAGATTTTCTGCGAAAACCTGAGCCCTAAATCTGTGCAAATCTGCGTGAAACCCTTTTTCTGCGATAACCTGCGCCTCAAATCTGCGTGAAACCCTTTTTCTGCGAAAACCTACGCCTTTCCGATTTTCCACTTCTTTGTTTCGGATTTGTCGTCCTTCTTCTTTTTCTTCTTCTTACCGTCCTTTTTGTCCTTACCAAACACCTTCCAGTCTTTGATCGTTTTCTTTTCCCTTTTCAACAAAACATACCGTACCGAAACCGCCGCGCTGTTCCATTCGAACGGGAATTCCTGGTCGCCGCCAAGGTGCAGCTCCGGTTTCCAGTCCACCGATACATTGAACCTACCCAAACTGAGCTCCGCGCCAGCCAAGGCCGATACACCGTACACATTGGGTATGGCTTCCACCGTTTCAGGTCGCGAAGGTGTGTTTTTGAGGTAATAGTGACCACCGGCGCCCCAATACAGATTTAGGTTGCGGAACAGGATTTTCTGGTGTTTTTCGGCCAGCAGCGTAAAACCGATGTCCTCGGATCCGAGCGAGGTGTGGATGATGCCCTCGGCGGTCCAGCCCGATGCAATGTACTGTTGCAAACTGAGGTTGAAACCCTTGTCAACCCTGATGCCCGCTGCGGTTCGATACGATTGGGCCGTAAGTGGGTTCGCGGAAATTGCGATGAGGCAAAGGACGGGTAAAAAAATACGGCTGTGCATACGGTGCAAGATGAAGGATGGCGAGGAAATTTTTGGCCTTGTTGTTGCCAGTTGGTGGCGACGGGTAGACAGAGGTAACCAGCTCTATTGATTTTTTTCCAACATTTCTTGTCGATTCGCATTACCCTGCCGTTTGGCGGTGTGATGCCTGCTCCCTAATTTCGCCTGCCTATTTTAAGGCAAGGCAACGAACGAACATGTCATTCCACCCTTTCAGTGCGTTTCCCGGTTTTTATTTCCATGCCGTAACGCAATACCAGTTGCATTCACCATTTGTGTACGACCTCGTGCGGGCCGTACTGGAGGACCGCAGGAATTATTACGCTTTCGACCAAATAGAAATGCTGCGCTTCCGCTTAAAATCTGGCAATGAAAGCGTGGTTTACGATGATCCGGGTGCACGTACAAGCAAAGTCGAACGCAGGATAAGCGAACTGGTCCAAACATCGGCCAGCTCGCGCAGGCAAGGCAGGCGTTTGTTTCGCTTGTCCCAATGGCTGAAACCACGCAGAATGCTCGAACTGGGCACTTCGCTCGGTTTCGGCTCGGCCTACCTTGCAGCAGGTTGGGAACACGGTAAGCTGGATACGATCGAAGGCGCTGAACCCCTTGCCCGCGTAGCTGCCATGAACCTGGAATGGCTGAAGCTTGTCAATGCCACCGTACACACAGGTGTTTTTGAACACATGCTCCCTGAAATCCTGAAGTCCGGCGACGCTCCCGATTTGATTTTTTTCGATGGAAACCACCGAGCGGAACCGACGGTGGCGTACTTTGAAACCTGTTTGAAATATTGTGGGGAAAAAACCCTGTTTGTCTTCGACGATGTACACTGGTCGGCCGACATGGAGCATGCCTGGAAGCAATTGTGCGCACATCCGAAGGTTACCCTGAGCATCGATTTGTGGGATTTTGCCATACTCGGCATTGATCCTGCTTTTAAAGTAAAACAACACTTTAGCGTGGTTCCCGCATTGTGGAAACCCTGGAAATTCTGGTAGCCTAAACCCCAACCATGCGACTTGACGTCACGTACAAGCAAATCTGGAAAATATCGGCACCCATCATGCTGGGTTCTGCGGCGCAGAATGTGATCGCCCTGAGCGATGCGGTGCTGTTGTACCATGTGGGAGAAGTTGAGTTTGGGGCCATCGGTTTTGTGGGTGTTTTTTACATCACCATGGCAGCCATCGGTTACGGTTTTTCCCGAGGCGGACAAATCATGATTGCCCGAAGGATGGGGGAGGGCAAACCCGAAGCAGTGGGCCACATCTTCCACACCATGGTGATGTTCGAATTGTTCCTCGCACTGCTCATGTGGTTGTTCATGCATTACGGTTCGCAGTGGTTTTTCGCCCTGTTTTTGGACCATTCGCCGGCCATTTACGAGAAATCACTGGAATACATCCATTACCGCTCCTACGGCATCTTTTTCAGTTACGCAGGCGTGGCCATGATTGCCCTGTACACAGGCATTGCACGTACAACGATCATTCTTTTGGATACGATCCTGTTGGCCATCGTGAATCTGGTGCTCAATTACGGCCTTATTTTTGGTGAACTTGGATTGCCGGCCATGGGCATTGGCGGCTCCGGATTGGCCAGCACCATCGCTGAAGGCGTGGCGTTTTTGTTTTTTGTGGTGTACATGCTTTTAGACAAAAAAAACAGGATTCTGCGCGTGTTTTCCCGTCCTTACCCCGACTGGAAACTTACCCGCCAACAACTTAGTTTGTCGTTGCCGGTGGTGGCCCATGCGGCGATCGGACAAGGCAGTTGGATCTTTTTTTTCGGCATGGTGGAAAACCTTGGAGAAAAAGCACTGGCCATTTCCAACCTTGCGCGTACGGTATACTTGTTGTTGTCCATACCTCTTTGGGGTTTCTCAGCGGGTGTTAATACGCTTGTGAGCAATCTGATAGGGCAGGAAAGGCGGCAGGACGTGTTGCGGGCGGCATGGAAAACAGCTTTGTTTTGTTGGTTTGTAACCATGATTGTAGCCATACCCGTTTTGTTTTTCCCGGAACAGTTGTTGCATCCTTTGTTCAACAAAAGCGAAGGGAATCTGATTGCGGACACGCAGCCTGTGTTTTACATGTTGCTGGTGATTCTGATGATGTCAACTTTTGGAGCGGTGCTGGTCAACACGCTTTCGGGCACCGGCGCCACATTTTTTGGGCTTAAAGTGCAGGCATTAAGCGTGTTGGTTTACCTGGGCTACATCTATTACGTTACCAACATGGTGGAAAATGTGAGCCTGCCCTGGGTTTGGTTTGCCGAGGTGGTGTATTGGTCGGTCATGATTTTAATGGCGGTGCTGTACCTGCGGTCGGAAAAATGGCACAGCAACAAGTTTTAGAGGTCCCATCAACGATCCGAAAGGCGTTTTCAGGTGTTTGGCTTCCGGCATAAAATCAACCTGCAGGGCGGCAGGCAAATGGTATCTGTTGATCGTTGGCTTCGGTGTCTGCATTACCTTTGCTGGACTTAAACAAAATGCAAACCATGCAAAATGCGAGGTCGCGGTGGACTACCTGGGAATACCTGCCTTCCTGGGCAGCCAACTTGCCCGTTTACGGGATTTACGCCTGGTTTGCACTCCGTGCCCGCCACCCTTTCTTTTTCAGCAACGTGAACCCGGCCATTCCCCTTGGTGGCGCTTTGGGCGAATCCAAATCCGATATTTTAAACCTGATTCCAGCCCAATATTTGCCGCGCTGGGTTTTGCTCAAGCCGGGTCGTACCCATGCTGAATGGCTGGTGAAAATCCAGGAAGCCGGATTGCTTTTCCCGCTCATCGCCAAGCCGGACATAGGTGAACGCGGCTTTTTGATCAAAAAAATAGCCGACGAACAAGCGTTGTTCGAACACCTTGAAACGCATCCCGTGCCTTTTATTTTGCAAGAGTTCATCACCCTGCCCATGGAGGCGTCGGTGTTGTTCCACGGGCATCCCGACGGACCGGAATTCGACATCAGTTCGCTGTGCCTCAAAGATTTTTTGTCCGTAACAGGTGATGGCAATGCCACTGTGCGCGAACTTATGGGGAAAGATTTCAGAGCCCAATTGCAGATCGACCGTTTTGAAAAAGAACAACCGAAGCTTTTACAGTCCGTACCTGCCAAGGGTGAAAACATCCTGCTCGAGCCCATCGGGAACCACATCCGGGGAACGAAATTTATCAACGGCAACCACCTGATTGATCAGGCGTTGCGCGATGCATTCAGACCTGTTTGGGAAAAGCTGGAAGGCATTTTTTTCGGCAGGTTCGATTTGAAATGCGCCTCCTTAGAAGCTTTGCGTCGCGGTGAATTTACCGTCATGGAAATGAACGGTGTGTTCAGTGAACCCGCGCATGTGTACGATCCAGCCAACCGGATATCCGACATTTACCGCGACTACTATCGGCATTGGAGATGCATGTACCAGATATCCAAAGCCCAAAAGCAAAGGGGGGTGAAACCAGCAACTTTGCAGGAGGGAATGAACCTAATCAGGCAATATTTAAGTTACAAAAAGCAACTGAATGGGGCGTAATTTGTTAGAATAATCTACCTTTGCACCCGTATTGGCGTATAGCCAAACACCATTCATCACCCTTACATTTTCCCAATGGTTATTGAACCCAACAAAGTAGTGCTTGTGCATTACACCCTCACCGAAGGCACAGCAGAAGGCGAAGTCATCGAAACCACCGAAGGCCGCGATGCACTTGGATTCATCTTCGGCGTCGGCATGATGATTCCCGATTTTGAAAGCAACCTGACCGGCAAACAAGCCGGTGATACCTTTGCTTTTGGCATCAAAGCTTCCAATGCGTATGGCGAATACGATGAAACCGCAATTGTGGAAGTTCCCAAAGAAATTTTTGAAGTTGAGGGAAAAATTCCTGAAGATCTGCTCGTAGTTGGCAATGTTTTGCCGCTCACCGACCAGCAAGGCAACCACTTCGAAGGCATGGTAGCCTGGATTGGCCTCGACAAGGTTAAAATTGACTTCAACCACCCCATGGCAGGTATCGACCTGTTTTTCACCGGCTCGGTGGAAAATGTACGCGAAGCCGAAGAAGCTGAACTCAGCCACGGCCACGTACACGGCGAAGGTGGTCACAACCACTGATCAGCAGGCAGCAAGCAGCAGGCAGTGCTGAACTTTATTAAAAAGAGGTCTTTGGTTTAAAAACCCAAGACCTCTTTTTATGCCCGCTGCCTGCGGCCCGCTGCCCTCTAATTTTTTAGACCGCTGCCAGTTGTCCGCTGCCTACATTTGGCCCACAACAAAATAAAACAACCATGGCAAACACTGCCGCCGGCCAGCACCACGGACACCACCGCCTTACCATGGCGGGGCTTCTCATCACGCTTGGCATCATTTACGGCGACATCGGAACTTCCCCGCTGTATGTGATGAAAGCCATCGTTGGTGAAGGCAACATCATTTCACGCTTGGTTGTGCTCGGTGGCGTTTCGCTTGTTTTTTGGACGCTCACCCTGCAAACCACCATCAAATACGTGTTGTTAACCCTTCGGGCCGACAACAAAGGGGAAGGCGGCATTTTTTCCCTCTATACCCTTGTACGCCGCCGCGGACGCTGGCTCCTTTACCCGGCTCTCATCGGAGGAGCAGCCATGATTTCCGACGGCATGATCACACCGCCCATCTCGGTTTCGTCTGCGGTGGAAGGTCTGGTCATCAAGTATCCGTACATACCTACGATGACGATTACCATCATCATCATTTCTGGACTCTTTTTTCTCCAACGCTTTGGTACCGCCGTGGTGGGTAAGGCATTCGGGCCCATCATGTTGCTTTGGTTTTCCATGATTGGTGTGTTGGGCATTATTCAAATTTACCACGAACCTTCAGTCATACAGGCGCTCAATCCCTGGTACGGTTACGAACTTTTGGTTCACCACCCCAAAGGCATCCTGATCCTTGGCGCAGTATTCCTTTGTACTACGGGCGCCGAGGCACTGTATGCCGACCTTGGGCATTGCGGGCGTCAGAACATCCAGATGAGCTGGATTATGGTAAAAACCTGTCTGGTACTCAATTACCTGGGTCAGGCGGCGTGGTTGTTGCACCACGAGGGGCAACCCCTCGAAGAAAATCCGTTTTACGGCGTTATGCCGCAATGGTTTCTCTGGCCAGGCATCATCATGGCTACTTTAGCCGCCATCATCGCCAGCCAGGCACTTATTTCAGGTTCATTTACCTTGGTATCGGAGGCCATTCGACTGGGACTGTTGCCCAAAATGACGGTGAAATTCCCCACCAACATGAAGGGCCAATTGTACATCCCGGCGGTCAATACCTTCCTTTGGCTGGGTTGTGTGGGTGTGGTATTGTTCTTCAAGGAAAGCAAACACATGGAAGCGGCCTACGGACTTGCCATTGTCCTCGCCATGTTGTGCACCACCATCCTGCTCTCCAACTGGCTGGTCATAAAACGCATCCATTCTGTCATCATTTGGTTTATGCTGGTGTTTTACCTGCTGTTGGAAGGTTTATTTCTTTGGGCCAACGCTTCCAAGTTCCACGAAGGCGGTTACGTAACTGTGTTGATGGCCATGTTTCTTTTTGGAACCATGTTGCTTTGGGTAAAAGCCAAAAACATCCGCCAGAGTTACACTGAAGAAGTGAAAATCAAGGATTTCCTCGATCAGCTTATCTCACTCAGCAACGATCACGACATTCCGAAATACGCCACCAACCTGGTGTTCATGAGCAGCGCGAAAAATCCCCAAAAAGTGGAAGACAGCGTCATGTACGCCATCCTGCAAACCCAACCCAAACGCGCAGATGTGTACTGGTTCGTCAACATCACCACCACCGACGAGCCCTACACCATGGAATACGAGGTGAACACCATCGCTACCGACGACGTTTACAAAATCAATTTTTTCCTCGGTTTCCGCGTGCAGCAGCGCATGAATGTGTTTATGAAAAAAGTAGTGGAAGAACTGCTGGAAAATGGAGAACTCAACGTCCACTCGCGTTACCATACCCAATCGGGTTACCCAACGGGCGATTTCCGATTTGTGCTGATGCGTGAATTTCTGTCCAATGAAAACGAACTTCCCTGGACCGAACAGATCATCATGGACATCTACCTCAGCGTAAAATCACTGGTGTCGTCGCCCAAAAACTGGTTCGGTTTAGACAGCGACTCGGTAGACGAAGAAAAAGCGCCTCTGGTGCTTAAACCAGTGAAAGATGTCAAGCTGGCGCGGGTCAAGAAAAGGGAATAAAGTCGACTACCCACTACCCACTGTCGACTACCCACTGCCGAATTACATCCGCAGATCTTCAACCCTTACGCTTGGGTATTTCTTCGGATCAAACGAAAAATGCGTGGCGCCGAATGCTTTGTTGGGTGTTAGTTTGGATATGGCGAAAGTGAAGCGGCTGCCGTCTTTGGCGAAGGCTTTGATGGATTCGATGGTTTGGGTTTTTTCATCGATGTCGACCCGCAATTTGGAATACTCCGAGTTGCGGTCTTTGGGTTTAAATTCAATTTGCGTCAACACTTTGCTGTTTTGGGTTGTTTTATCCGTGACTGCATAAATAAAATCGCCTTTTTGGTAACGGTTCAACAAATCGCTGGGTGTTAAAAACCCATTGTCGTCGCCAGAAGGATCGGCGTCGTTGATCTGTACTTCGTTGTTCTTTTTCAAATAAACCCAGTTCGTTTTACCGTCGCTTACGATAATTTGCTGGTCCATATCCAACCTGAACTTGCTGCCGTCTTGTCCGATGGTTCCTTTTTGCACTTCCTTGGGCTGACCGGGCAATTCGATGGTTAAGGTAAAAGCTGCTTCGAGTGTTTTGTACGTCTCGTATTTCTTGCGAATTTTATCGAGGATTTTTTTCGCTTCGGGATCCGAGGTTTCAGGCTTTGGTGCTGCACTTTGCGCCTTTAGGGCTGAAAAACTCAGCGTCAAAAGCAGGAAAAAAAAGTATTTAGGCATGGTTTGATTACGTTTGTTTCTTCTAAAACGCTTTCGGCGCGTAAGCGTTGCAGGCACAAAGTTAATGTTTGGTAAAATAGTCCGCTCATAGCGGTACAACACAAGTTTTTATGCCCAAAAATAAAAAAAAAGCCGGCCGCGATCTTACTGCCGGCCAATTGCAAATAGAAATCCTGCGCTTCCTGCTCAGTTTTCCCAAAAAACGCCTCACGCCCCGACAACTCATTGAAAGTTTGGGCGTGGAAAACAACAAAGACTCCGTTGAACACGCTCTCAGACAACTCGTCAGCACGGGTTCGGTGGAGGAATTCAGCGAAAGTAAATTTGGCGTAGCACTCGAACGCTTGGTGGTGCCCGATCCGGAAGTGGAAAGGCCGGCCAAAGAAAGCGCGCCAGTCGTCAAGGCCAGGTTCGAAAAAGCAGCGAACATGCCGGAACTCCCCTCACGTCCCGAAAGGATCGAAAGAAGCTTTGAAAGAAGCCGTCCAACCGCCGATAAATCGCGCAAATTCATCGAAGGTCGCGTGGACATGACCCGTACTGGCGCAGCATACATTGTGACCGACATGCTCGAGTCCGACGTGTACGTGCCCGTCCGCCACGTCAACGGCGCCCTCAACGGTGATACCGTTCGTGTGTTGCTCTTCCCGCCGCAAGCCGACCGCCAACGGCGGGGCAAGACAGCGCCCACTTCACCGCGCAAACCGGAAGGTGAAGTGGTGGAAGTGCTCAAACGCGCCAACGAATTTTTCATCGGAACCATCCGGAAAAGCAGGAAATACGCCTTGTTTCTGCCCGACAACCCCAACATGCCCATCGACTTCTACGTGCCCCTGGAAGCCTGCGGCGATGCCCGCGACGGCGACAAGGTCGTTGTGCGCGTAACCGACTGGCAGGAAGGCAAAGGCCGTGTGCCGATTGCCAAAGTGACCCAAACCTTGGGCGAAGTGGGTGGCAACGAATTTGAAATGAAAAAAATCCTGATCAATGCAGGATTCGAACTGAACCACTCCGATGAGGCCATGGCCGAAGCGGAAGCCATTCCGGAAACCATTTCGCCCCAGGAAATTGCCCTAAGACGCGATTTTCGCGACATCCTCACCTTCACCATCGACCCCGAAGACGCCCGCGATTTCGACGATGCTTTGAGTTACAGGGAAATGGAAAACGGCGAAATCGAAGTGGGCGTGCACATCGCCGATGTCACACATTTTCTCAAACCCGACAGTACGCTCGACAAAGAAGCGTACCAGCGCAGCACCTCGGTGTACCTCGTGGACCGTGTGAACCCCATGTTGCCCGAAAAACTGTCCAACAACCTGTGTTCCCTGGTGCCGCACGAAGACCGCCTCACGTTTTCTGCCGTGTTTGTATTTGATAAAAAACAAAACATCAAATCGCGTTGGTTTGGCAAAACCGTGATTTATTCGGCCCACCGCTTTGCTTACGAAGGCGCACAAACCATTTTGGAAAACAAGGCTCCGGATGAGCTTAAAGCGCTGGAAATTTATCCACAACTGGAAAAAGCAGTGCTTGGACTGGCCAAACTCGCCCGGAAAATGCGCGCAGAGCGTGAAAAAAACGGTGCCATCGGTTTTGAATCTGAAGAAGTCCGTTTCCGCCTCGCCGAAGACGGTACACCCATCGAAGCTTACGTGAAAGAGCGCAAGGAAGCGCACATGCTCATCGAAGATTTCATGCTGCTGGCCAACAAGGAAGTGGCCTGGTACATCGACCAAAAAGCGCAGGCAGCAAAGGAAATTCCATTCATCTACCGCGTACACGACCTGCCCGACATGGACAAAGTGGCCGAATTTGCCCGCTTCGCTTTTGCCATGGGATACCCGATGAAAGTGGATACGCCCAAGCAAATTGCGCAGTCGTACAACGACCTCATGCGCGCCTCACGCGACAACGAAAAACTGAAACTGCTTGAACCGCTTGCCATCCGCACCATGGCCAAAGCCGTGTATTCGTCCAACAACATCGGGCACTACGGACTCGGTTTTTCGCATTACAGCCACTTCACCTCGCCCATCCGCCGTTTTTCCGATGTGTTGGCGCACCGACTGTTGGAGCGCAACCTCGACGGCAAAACGTACAGGGTAGAAAAAGACAAACTGGAAGAGCAGTGCAAACACATCAGTTTGATGGAGAAAAAAGCCGCGGATGCTGAAAGGGAAAGTGTAAAATACAAACAGGCCGAAATGATGGCCCGTAGCCTCGGCGAAGTGTTCGAAGGCACCGTCAGCGGCATGATCGAACGTGGTTTTTTTGTCATGCTTCCCGACTCACACGCCGAAGGTATGGTGGAATTCAAATACCTCGAAGACGTGTACATCCTTGCCGACGGCAACCTGAGCGCCACCTCAAAACGTGCCGGCAAAACCATCCGTATGGGTGATAAAGTGCAGGTTCGGATCATCGCGGTGGATTTGAACAGACGGCAGATTGAGATGGAGTTGGTCAACTAATTAACAGTCGACTTTTCACAATTGAAACGACCAACTCAGATACCCAAATCCCGGCACTGCTTGTACGGCACTGCTGTTTTGCACAAAAGTTGATGCGCTGACACGTTCAAAAGCCGCAGCGCCGAGTAGGTTATTTCCGCTCAGGGTAAACGAGCTGCGCCACTTTGGCACTGAGTAGGTGCAATACCCGTCCATGGCGTAAAAGGTCTGGAAAGGATCGTCCTGGTTGCGGCTGGCGATTTGCCGAGTTTGCAGGGTGAAACTCAGGTTTTTAACCGGTTTTGCCACCAGATTGAGGCTGTTTACAAAGTATTGCGACCGTAGGGGTTCATCGGTGCTGTTTTCCGGCGCGGTAATGAAAAGCATGGCGCTGCTTTCGACAAAAACGTTGAGCCAAAAGTCGAATGCAGTGCCGTATTTGAAAAGCATCGACCAGTTTTGCCCTTCGAATGTTTGATTTTCCGAACTGTTCACCCTGTTGGGTTCGCGGCTGTAATGCCATTGAAGGCCCACTTCAAAACGCGAACGTATGTCGGAAAAATACCGCGATAAACCGGTCATGCCGCCCAGGTTTTGCATGGCTATGGGTCGGAACCCTTCGACGACCGCGAGGTAAGGATCGATGAGAAATGACGACCCAAAAGCGTTGTTGGATTGCTGAGCAGTGATGCTGACGTTGAAGGAACTTTGCTTGGTGTTGTTGTCGAACCGGTAACCAAGCGAGGCGTTTTGTTCGCGTATCAAACCCAGGTCGGATAAGCCTCGCCGGATGCCGGCATAACTTTGAGCCAGATACCCTGAAAACAGATCGGTGGGGGAGGGCAGGCGTTGCAGACTTTGGGCGGAGGCGGTCAGGGTGGCCCTCCGGGACAACAAAAAAGCCACGTTGGCCCGGGGCTGGAACATCCACAAGTGGCGGTCCTGACTTTCCAACTGGTCGAGGGAAACCGGTGCGTAGGCGCCGTTAAGTTTGACGTTCATGCGCAGTTGTTCCGTTTGGCGCGCCCACGAGCCGTTTAGAAACCACAACGGCTGCCTGTAGGTCATTGCATTGCCGAAAACGGCCTGATCGGGTGTATACGTTTGGCTGTTTTCCGTTTCCAACGAAATGCTGCTTTCCAGGTCGTGTATGGTGTGGTTGAACCCCGTTTCCAGCATCAGGTTGGAAATGCCTTTGCGCACAAGCCAGCGGCTGGTGAGCATTGCTTGTCGGCTGTTTTGCCTTACAGGCTGGACCAGTAGTTCGAAGGTGCTGTCAAGTCCGAAAAACGGGGCAAACTGATCGTATTGCGTGTTGAGCAGTCCGTTGTTGTTGCGGTAAGTGTATTGAAAAAGTGTTTGAACGGCCTGATTATTGCCTGTTTTTTGAGTCCATTCCAGTCCGTGGTACGTTTCCCAAATGTTTAAATCGAGCAGGCTTTCGGCCTTGGTAGTGGGATCGCCTATGGGTGTGCGCAGGATTCTCAACAAGTCGTTGTCCTGCTGTGCACTGAAGTTTGAAAAACTGCGAATGCCCGATTTTTCTGCGAAAAAATCTGTTTCCGCCTGCACGTATTGCATTTGGTTTTTATAGGTTTGGTTTTGCTGTTCGTTGATGTCCAGAGCGTCTTCATCGCTGAATTTGTACAAGGTTTGCCTGCGCTGGTCTTGTTTGAGTTTTTCGCCCGAAACCCAGCCGGACACCTTGGTTTTTACCCGCTCGTTCCATGGAATGATTTGTCCGAGGTAGGCTACACCTTGGCGGTTGTACATGGTGTAGGCGGTGGGCAGCATGAAGGCGTCGGGTGGACGAACAGTTAGTGCTTCGGCACTGGTAAGCGGACTGTTTTGCAAGCTCACGCCGCCGCGAAGGTAGGCTTCGGCACCGCCTTTGGCCATGAATCGAATGTTGCCCATGGGGTTTTCGCCCGTGTTGTTGGCATTGGCGATGAGGTAAGTTTTGGCGGTTGAAGACAGGGAAAAAAGGTTGGCGTGTCCGTACCATTTCGCTTCGTCGCCCCGACCGCTGCCGAGGGTTGCGCTACCGGATGGTTTGAGTTTTTTGTCTTCTTTAACTTTGAGGTTGAGCACCAAACGTTCGGAGGTTCGGATGTCTTTGAGCAACGGGTTGTCATGGTAACGGTCGATGGCCTGCACCGAAGAAATCATATCGGCTCGGATGTTGCGTGTGCCGATGACGTAGTTGTCGGAAAACATGTCGTCGCCGTCGATGAGCACCCTTTCCACGGGTTTGCCGCGGAAAGTGATGCGCCCGTTGTCGTCGATCTGAATGCCGGGCAGTTTTTTCAATATGTCTTCTACGGAGAACTCGGTGCTGTCGGAAAACGAAGCCACGCGGAATTCGGTGGTATCGCGGTTGCCACTGATGGGAAGGGCATCTTCCCGTACAACGACTTCGCGCAACACGTTGGGCGCTGCGGTCAAGGTGAGGTTGATCAATTCACCTGGTCGGCAGGTTTTTTCAGCGGGTAGGTAACCGAGCATGCGTGCGGAAACCCGGAGGCTATCGCAGGATTTGGACCATTGGAGCTTAAAAGCACCTTTCGCATCGGTATTGGTATAGGCAAGAATTTGACCGTTGAACGTACAATGCAGGATGACGGTGGCAAAATCGACGGGTTGTCCGAGGCTATCGCGCACGGTGCCTGTGAGCTGTTGTTGGGCTTGGAGAGACCAGGTAAATCCTACAAGTAATAGTAAAAAAGTAACGCCGGGAATGCTTGGCATGGTTACCAGTATTCAATGTAATCTCCAATTGGTTTACTGATGGTAAAACTGCCACCCGATTCTGCAACATATCTTCTTGCACTCTCAGTTGCTGAGTTGAAATTTGCAGTATTGTATGTTGAGAAATCATATTTGGTGTCAAAGCCTTCCGGATAAGATATTGTTTTCTTGTAATCTTCGGATATTTCCAAACTGTGAAAAAGGAATTGAACCAACCCATCTTTACTCTTAGCTTCCAAAATTAAACCCGGTAAGCCCCCGAGTTTGAATGGTCCGCTTGGAATTGGTATTTCAGGGGCAAACCAAACCTCGTAGTCCCTTCCTCGAAAGCGGCCTTCTGCTTTCAGGCATTCGTAGATTCCAAAGCGCTTTTTGGCTGAAGGGTCGATTTCCCAAATGACCGTATTTAAGGTGTCTTTTACCAGGCAATATTTTCCCCAATCTTGATTAAAGCATTGGGTCCTGTAAGTAATCTCATAGTTCCTGTGGTTTTTAAATATGGGAAAACCTTTGGGGTCGCCAGGAGTAGAAACTAAGGTTCCATCTTGTATTTCATTCACTTTGGTTTCTGCGGGAGCACCAGTTTGAATGTATGCGCTAATTGTTGCGTTAAACAGCAATACGGAAATGCCGTTTTTTTCTCTTTCCTGCGTAAGGTCAGCAATTTGTAAGTAACGCACCACGCCTATGGCGATAGAGTCGGCAATTTGGGCAGCCAATGGCGGCGTACAAAAAGCATAAATTCCGGAGATGAATAGCAATGTGTAAAACAGCTTCATGAGCGTTAAATCTTAGGGTACATTCAAATTATTTTTGAAGCGCCTTACCAAACCTCTATCCATGCATTCGCAGGCATCTCACCAATGGTGATCTGGCCATTGCCTTCAGCATTTGATTCAGCCGCTATTTTTTTCAAGTTGTTGATAAAAGCAACCTTGTTTTCTTCGTAATTGAGTCCCGTATAAGAACCTTCGGGTTTTTGAATTTGCCCATCCATGTCGGGTGAAAGTTCAAGGCTC
The DNA here is from genome assembly GCA_038249605.1 of Chitinophagales bacterium. GTDB lineage: Bacteria > Bacteroidota > Bacteroidia > Chitinophagales > Saprospiraceae > M3007. The sequence goes on from JBBSDH010000063.1 coordinate 14,204, forward strand.
TGGAATAGAAACTGAGCCAGGCCATCTGTAGTACGTGCTTCCAAAATCATCCCCGGTAAGCCCCCGAGTTTGAACGGACCGCTGGAAATGGGGATGTCGGGCGTAAACCAAACTTCGTAGTCACGGCCACGAAAATGCCCTGTAGCTTTCATACACTCGTAGGTGCCAAAACGTTTGTGCGCTGAGGCATCAATCACCCAATCGATGGCACCAAGGGTGTCTTCCACAACACAATGCGATCCCAATTCCCGTTTGTAGCAAAAAGTTCTGAACAAGATATGTCGGGCACGGTGGTCCTTGTAAATAGGGAAACCAAGTTTGTCGCCCGCACTGTATGATGACTGGTCCCAGTTTGGGTTCACCACAGCGGTTGCCGGAGCCCCCGTTTGAATGTAAAGGCTTTCGTTTTGGTTGAAAAGTAAGTATGACAAGCCATTTTTGTTTTTTTCTTCCGACAAATCGGCTTGTTGAAGATAGGTGATCTTCCCGATGGGTTTTTGGGCATTGCTTTGAAAAACGATCCAAAACAGGATAAACAGGGTGTAGTTGATTTTTTTCATGGCAAATACCAATTTGAAGACAAAATAGGTATAAAGTAAATTACACGCAAGTAGGGAGCGCAATTTCCGTCTTGAAAAGACTGCGGGTTGTGCCTCCAAGCGGAGCGTGTAACTTCAAGCTCCGCTTGTAGCCACACAAAAAGAGCCATCCCAACAATGGAATGGCTCTAATTCTTTCGGAATAACCGACCAGCCGACTAAAATTTATTTTCCGCCGCCAGCAGGTTTGATTTCTTTCTCTTTTTCAGTTCCGGGCACCGGTTTTTTAGAAGGCTGGGGCGCTGGTTTGGTGGTTGGCTCTGCCGGTTTGGTTGTAGGCGCAGGTTTGGTGTCAGGTTTCATTTCCGTAGCATCAGTAGCGGGTTTGCCTTTCTTCTTGCCTTTCTTTTGGCTCTTGTCTTTGTCTTGACCCTGGCCTTTTCCGTTGTTGGATTTGTCCTTCTCTACCATGTCCTTGTCACCCCCTTTGCCTTTGCCGCTGTAAGCAGCGCCGTCGGATTTTTCCTCGGCTTTTTGCATCTGGGTGGTTTTGTCTTTTTCCTTTTCGGTTCCTTTGGCGGGTTTGGATTGCGCCATCATGGAAACAGATGAAGCGAAAATGAAGGCGATTGCTAAAACGATTGCTTTTTTCATGGATTGAAATGTGTGTTGATGAAGGTATTTGTTTTGAAACGTAGGTTTTGTTTGTAGGCCACAAAAGTAGCGCGGAAATAACGTATTTTTAACTAAAGATTGGATGTTTATGTTTTTTCAACCGCTTCTGATTTTTTTGAAATGAACAGCTTTTTTCAACTTTTACATACATTTATTTACTTTTGAAGCAGCTTTATTCCCTCTTTTTCCTAACCCATGGTTGTGGGGGAGGAATGGCGAGATGACACCTCCTCCTGCGTCGGAGATGTCACCTCGTCATTCCGCATTCCGCATTCCAAATTCCGCATTCCTCATGGCCGACCGCCGAAGTTTCATCCGCCAAACCGCCACCATGCTCGGAGGTTTGGCCCTGCACCCGAGTTTAAATGCCGCCATTCCCCATTTGCCCCTCGACCCAAGCCTCTCCGGTGAGGATTTTTGGTTGCAAATACGGCAGGCTTATGCCGCCAGTCCGAACATTGTGAACCTCAACAACGGGGGAGTTTGTCCTGCACCCCGGGCCACCATGGAGGCTTTGGACCATTACAACCGCATGTGTAATGAGGCGCCATCATACTACATGTGGCGCATCCTCGATGAAGACCGCGAACCCTTGCGTACCAACCTGGCGTTGCTTGCCGGCGCCGACAAGGAAGAAATTGCCATCAACCGCAATGCCACGGAAGCGCTCAACGGCGTCATTTTTGGCTTGAAACTCAAAATCGGCGATGAAGTAGTGCTCTCCAAATACGATTACCCCAACATGATCAATGCCTGGAAACAACGCGAACTGCGCGACGGCATCAAACTCGTGTGGGTGGATTTGCAATTGCCTTCCGAAAACAACGAAACACTGGTAAACGCCTACGTTTCTCAGTTTACCCCGCGCACCAAAGTGGTGCACATCACACACCTCATCAACTGGTGCGGACAAATCATGCCTGCCCGTTCAATAGCCGACCGCGCCCACAAACAAGGCATCGAAGTTTTGGTGGATGTGGCACATTCCTTCGCTTTGCTCGATTACAAAATGTCCGATCTGGGCGCCGACTACGCCGGTACCAGTTTGCACAAATGGCTTTGCGGACCGTTCGGCAGCGGTATGCTTTACATTAAAAAAGATAAAATAGATAACGTTTGGCCCCTGCTTTCCAGCGACAAACCTGAAAGCGACAACATCCGAAAGTTTGAATCGCTGGGTACCCGCAGTTTTCCCATCGAAATGGCGATCGGTTATTCGCTCGACCTGCACAATTACATCGGTACGCAGCGCAAACAAGAACGCCTGCACTACCTGAAAAACTACTGGATGGAAAAAGTGGCCGACCTGCCCGGCATCCATTTTTTCACCTCCATGAACCCACAATTCGGTTGCGCCATCGGCTCCTTTGGGTTCGACGATGTTAAACCCTACGACATTGCCAATTTCCTTTTCAGAGAATGGAAAATACACGTGGTAAGCATCGAGTGGGAAATGGTGAAAGGGGTGCGCGTGACGCCCAACGTATACACCTCGTTGCAGGATTTGGAAAAACTGGTACGGGCGATTAAAGCATTTTCGGCACAGCGTTGATTACCTTTGACCCAAGACCGATCCAAACATGAACTACATCTTATTTTCCCGGGATTCCGGCATTGGCCACATCACATTCAACCGTCCGCAGGTGTACAACAGCATGCACCAGGCCATGCGCGACGAAATCCTGACCGCCCTCGACAAATGCGCTGAAGACTCCGGCATCCGCGCGGTGTTCATCACCGGTTCGGGCAAGGCTTTTTGTGCAGGTGAAGACCTGCAGGAAGTCATCGATCCGGAAGGACCCGCACTCAGCGAGATTATTTCGCTGGGATACAATCCGATCGTGCGCAAAATCCGCCATTTGGAAAAACCCGTGGTGTGCGCCGTGAACGGCGTGGCAGCCGGCGCCGGCGCCAACATCGCGCTGGCCTGCGACATCACGGTGGCCGCTGCTTCGGCCTCGTTTACCCAGGCTTTTTCCAAAATCGGGCTCATTCCCGACAGCGGCGGCACGTACACGTTGCCGCGCCTGGTGGGCATGCAACGCGCCAAAGCGTTGATGATGTTGTCCGACAAAATCAGCGCCGAAGAAGCCGCTTCCATCGGTATGATCTGGAAGGTATTGCCCGACGAGGATTTTGCTACCGCAAGTCTGCAAATCGCTGAAAAGCTGGCGCAAATGCCCACACGCGCTTTGGCCCTGACCAAGCAGGCGTTGAACCAGTCGTACAAAAACAACTTCGAGGCGCAACTCGAACTGGAAGACCAGCTCCAAACCATCGCAGGCAACACACGCGACTACAAAGAGGGTGTGGACGCCTTTTTGGAAAAACGCAAACCTACGTTTACAGGCCAATGAGTTTGTGGGATAAAATGGCTGTTTTCCCGCCCGGTTACGCCGAACCGCCGAAAAGAAAAACAGGGAGAGGCCCCAGCCGGTCCGGATATTTGCTGCTGATCGCCACCGTACTGCTGCTCATCGGCAGTCCACGGGTCAGGTTTTGGTTCCGCAGCGTGTTGGAATACCCGTTTCACTACAAAGAGTACAAATCGTTCGGTATCCGTATTCCCGGGCGCTACAGCATGCACGGCATCGACGTGAGTAGGTACCAAAGCAAGGTAGATTGGGCGCGGGTAAAAAAGATGAACAAGGCGGGCATCCAAATCTCATTTGCTTTCATCAAAGCAACTGAAGGCACGGCACTGCGTGATCCGCAATTTAAAAACAACTGGGAAAATGCGCGCAAACAAGGCATCATCCGCGGCGCTTACCACTACTTTTTGCCCAACTTGAGTCCGCGCGACCAGGCACGGCATTTCATAAACAACGTAAGTTTGCGCTCCGGCGACCTGCCGCCCGTGATCGATGTGGAAGAAACGCGCAGGATGAGCAAAGCGCAAATTCAACGGTATTCCCTCGAGTTCCTGAAAATTTTGGAAGAACATTACGGCATCCGGCCCATCCTTTACACCAACCGCGATTTTTACAAAAACTACTTCAAGGACAACCCCGACTTCGAACCTTACCGTTTCTGGATCGCTCATTTTCACGTCGCCAATTTGAACATGCCCGGCGACCGCGACTGGCATTTCTGGCAACACAGCGACCGCGGGCGCGTGAGCGGCATCAACGAAAAGGTAGATTTCAATGTGTTCAACGGGACGGAAGGGGAATTGAGAAGGATGTGCGTACCGTAGGTGGTCGGTTGGTCGGGGTGTCGGATTGTTTCCCTGCGGTTGACGTGACACATATTATTTTTTTATTAAAATGTCGTTGAATGGCAAGGGTTGTTTCGCTGACGCTCAACATGACACTGCGCTGGGAAGAAGGGGGGGATTTCGCTTCGCGAG
>JBBSDH010000064.1:0-18524 GCA_038249605.1 Chitinophagales bacterium
CCGTTCCAACCCTTCGCATTCACCCAGCGTTTCAGACAAAAAAAGCATGCAGTCGTCGCAGCTCATGAAGTTGTTTGAAGATGAATTGAAAGACATCTACTGGGCAGAAAAAGCGCTGACCAAAGCCATTCCCAAAATGATTGAAAATGCCACTTCGCCGGTGTTGACCGAGGCTTTGACGGGCCATTTGGCTGAAACCGAACACCATATAGAGCGTCTGGAGCAAGTGTTTGAATCCATGGGGCAAAAAGCTTCCGGCGTAAAATGTGAAGCCATTGACGGCCTGATTAGGGAAGCATCTTCCATCATGGAAGAATGCGAAGAAGGTTCGATGCGCGATGCAGGCATCATTTCGGCAGCACAAAAAATTGAACATTACGAAATTGCAACCTACGGTACGCTTCGCCAGTTTGCAGAAACTCTTGGGCTTACCAAGGCTGAGAACTTGCTGAAAACAACCCTCGAAGAGGAAAAAGCCTGCGATGTAAAATTGACCGAAGCTGCAGTTGCGGCCATCAATGTAGAAGCCTCTGAAGAAGCAGCGCATTAAAACCACGGGGCATCACGGATGCTTTTGAAATACATACCCAATTGCCTAATTATTAATCCCAATGAACATTTGATTGCCCCAATTGCCGTTTGAAGACGCCCCAATTGCCATTTGAGTGCCCCAATTGACCAACATTGCCCCAATTGCCATTTGAGTGCCCCAATTGACCAACATTGCCCCAATTGCCATTTGAGTGCCCCAATTGACCAACATTGCCCCCAATTGCCATTTGAAGACGCCCCATTGACCATTTGATAGCACCCATTGACCATTTGATAGCATTAACGACGGGCATTCCACCCGTCGTTTTTTTTATCCATTCCGCACTCTGTTGGTATTCCCAATTACCTGACAACCGGCAAAACCACTTTTGATGGATTTTCGGTTGTGTGCCATACCCGATGGTACGCTTTGATGAAATCTGCATCTGTACATTTGTAAATATCCACAAACTGCTGCGGGTTGCGGTCCACAAGCGGAAACCAGGAACTTTGGATCTGGATCATGAGCCGATGACCGGGCTTAAACAGGTGCGACACGTCGGGCAATTCAAAACTGACTTTCGTTACAGAACCCGACACAAAAGCTTCGGGTTTTTCGAAGCTGTTGCGGTAGCGGCCGCGCATAACTTCGCCGCGGACCATCATTTGGTAGCCGCCCATGGGAATGCCATTTTCTTCACCTTTCAACGTATCGGGGAATACATCGATGAGTTTTACCACAAAATCGGCGTCGGTGCCTGTGGTACTCACCCAAAGATCGGCGGTAATGGGGCCTGCGAGTCGCAGACTGTCGGTGAGCACTTCCGTTTGGTACACCAGCACATCGGGGCGGCGGGAGGCGAAGCGCTGGTCTTCGGTCATGTATTCGCGTGTGCGGCGCAGGTGCACGTCTTTGGTGTAAGGCACAGGTTTGGAAGGGTCGCTCATATATTCGTCGAAAGCCAGTCCGGCTTTCCCGATGGCGGTGGACGGTTTTTCGTTGCCCAAATTTCCGCCCGGAAGCAGGTAATACGGTTTAAAAGCGACATTGGCTGGCGGCCATTGGTCGTGGCTGGTCCAGCGGTTGCTGCCCGTTTCGAACACTAAGGCGTCGGGCAAGCCGTGCTCACCGCGGTCTTTCAGGTAATGTTCGAAAAAGCGGTATTCCACGTTGCGCTGGTAGTATTCGGACGTTTGTGAACCAAATTTCACGTTGCCGAGTTTTTCGCCCGTACCGCGTGCCCAGCCACCGTGCACCCAGGGGCCCATCACCACGTGGTTGGGGTGTGAATGCGGGTTTTGTTTTTCAATGGCTTTGTACACGTTCCAGGCGCCCCAGCAATCTTCGGCATCGAACAAGCCACCAACAGTCATAACCGCAGGCATCACGTTTTTCAGGTGTGGTCGCGGGTTGCGGGCTTGCCAAAAAGTATCGTTGTCGGGGTGCGCCATGAGGTCGTTCCAGAAGGAAATGCTGTCCATCCCGTACCGTTTTCCATAGTTACTCAAAGCGCCGGCTTGCAGGTAAAATTGGTAATTGTCGGACGTTTTCCAGTCGTTGAAACCCGGCTGGCCTTTGGTGGTAAGGTCAAGGCGTTTTTTTCCAAAACCCGAATAAAACGAAAAGGCGTCCATGAGCATAAAAGCACCGTTGTGGTGGAAGTCGTCGCCCATGAACCAGTCCGTCACCGGCGCTTGGGGCGAAACCGCTTTGATGGCCGGGTGGCCGGCGAGCAAGGACATGGTGGCATAAAAGCCTGGGTAAGAAATGCCCCGCACCCCTACCCTGCCATTGTTGTTTTCGGCGTTGCGCAGCAGCCACTCCACGGTATCGTAGGTATCGCTGGCTTCGTCGATGTCCTGGGGTGTTTTTTTGTTGGGGTTGAAAGGGCGTACGTCGACAAACTGGCCTTCGCTCATGTATTTGCCGCGGACGTCCTGAAACACAAAAATGTAGCCCGATTGCACCAAGTTCATGTTTTGGAACCTGCTGGGATATTGCCCGGCACCGTACGGTCCGCAGGAATACGGGGTCCGGCGCAGCATCATGGGATAGGTTTCACTGCGGTCTTTGGGTGTGTAAATGGCCGTAAAAAGACGCGCACCGTCGCGCATGGGAATCAGCACCTCCCGTTTGGTGTAATTTTGACGGATAAAATCGGCGTCGGGGTTGGATTGGGCAAAAAGGCCCAGGGGAAGAAACAATAGTCCGAGGTGCGAAAGGTGCAGCGCGAAGCACGGGACGAAGCGGAGAATGTTGCGGATCATAAAGAACGGGTTGAACGTGCGAAGTACGCTAAAAATCAATTCAACGCAAAAGCGAATACCCCAACCACCATTGATCCCCGACCTCAGAGAGGTCCAACGTTTGTAGAATACCCCAATCACCATTGATCCCCGACCTCGGAGAGGTCCAACGTTTGTAGAATACCCACCACCATTGATCCCCGACCTCGGAGAGGTCCAACGTTTGTTGAATACCCTGCTGTCCGTTCACCAAAACCACATCCTGGTACACGCCTACGCTGAAAGCAATAGCGTTGGTTAACGCACAACTAGACAAAAGCCAAGAACATTCACCCGCCGCGCATTTCCTGTTTTTTCAAATACACCAACACCGCTTCCGTGCGGTTTTGAACGTGCAGTTTTTCGTACATGTGGTGCACATGTACTTTCACGGTGCCTTCCTTGATGCCGAGTTCATCGGCGATTTCCTTGTACAAAAGTCCTTTGGCAAGATGCTCAAGGACTTTGTATTCCGCTTTGGTGAGTTGTGCGATCTCCAGGGCCGGTTCCAAGGGCCGCTGGATGTCGTTGATGAGGATGCGTGCGATGCTGCTGCTGATGGGCGAACGGTTGTTGCGCAGGTCGCGCAGGGCGTCGATGATTTGCATGCTGCGGTCGGACTTGAGGATGTAACCGCTGGCACCTACCCGCAGCGATTCGTAAATATTTTCGGGATGTTCGAACACCGTGTACATCATGAACTGCACCTGCGGCTTGCGCGGGTCTTTGAGGAAACGTTGGTCGAACCGGGGTTTGAGTTCCCGCACCAGGTCGATGCCGTTTTTGTTGCCCGGCAGACCGATGTCCACGATCACGATGTCCACGTTGTCGTTGGGAAGACCCAGCAAAGCTTCTTCGGCGTTGCGGTAAGTGACCGTGCATTGCATGTCGGGCTCGGCGCTGATGAGTTCGCAGAGGAATTCGCGCACATCGGGGGTATCTTCTACAACAGCTATGGAGGCGGTAGTATTCATGTGGTTTGGGTGTTGAGTGGCATGGTAAAAGTAATCAAAGTTCCTTCATAGTTGGCCAGCGTCATGGTTCCACCCACGTCTTCGAGGCGTTTTTTCATGTTGCTGAGTCCATTGCCGAATTGGTTGATCAGATCGGAATCGATGCCCTTTCCATTGTCGTGTACACGAACGACCAAAGCGTTGTTTTCGAGTTCAAAGTCGATGTTCACCCGTTCGGCCCGGGCGTGTTTGACGATGTTGTGCAGGCTTTCTTTGATGGCGAGGTACACGTTTCGGCGTTTTTCACCGGAGATGGAATGGTTCGGGACATTTTCCGGCACGTGGATGACCGAGCGCAAGTTGTGTTCGTCGAGGTATTCGGCGCTGTAGCGGCGTATGTAGGCGATGAGGTTGTCGACCGTATCGAAGTTGCTGTTCATGGCCCAGATGATCTCGCTCATGCGCAGTACGAGGTTCTGGGCGTGGTTGGCTATTTTGTCCACCGCAATTTTCATGTCCGGATTGTCCGTTTTGGCTGTGAGTCTTTCGCTGAGCATGCGGATGGAGGTGAGTCCTCCGCCGAGGTCGTCGTGCATTTCACCGGCTATGCGGTTGCGTTCTTTGGTGAGGGCGTCTTGTTTTTCGATTTGCAAACGTTGTTCGCGCAGTTGCAGGTTTTTGAGGCGCAAATTTTCTCGAATGTAGTACCGAATGGCGGCATAGGCAGCCAAAGCAGCCACCAGTAAACACAGTGTTATAAACCACCACGTTTGCCAAAAAGGCGGGTGGATGGTGATGAAAACGGTGCGTAATTCTGGGTTCACTACCCCGTCGGCGTTGGCGCCTTTGATTTCAAAAAGGTATTCGCCGGGGTCGAGGTTGGCGTAGCGGGCGAAACCGCGGGCATCCTGACCTTTAATCCAGTCTTTGTCTGGAGAATCGCCGTCGAGTCGAGTCATCCGGTACCAGTGCTGGGTGTGTTGTGGATCGCTGTAATCGGCTACGACGAAGTCGAAGGAAAGGGTATTTTGTTGGTAGGTATACGAAAAGGTATCGGCCAGGGCGATGTTGTAAGGCAATTGCAGCGGTTCGTCGTTCACCATCATGCCGGTGAGCAAAACGGGCGCCCGGGTTTGGATGTCGCGCACGCTGTCGGGGTGGAAAACATTTACGCCATCCACGCCGCCGAACCAGAAGCGGCCGTCTGGCGTGCGTTGGTAGGACGAACTGTTGTATTCGTACCCTTGCAAACCGTCGGAGAGGTGGTATTGTCGGAAGGTCTTGGCGCGGGTATCGTATCGCATCAGACCGTTGTTGGTGGAGAGCCAGAGGTTGCCGTTGTTGTCGGGAAGGAGACCGTAGACGGTGCGGTTGAGAATCGTTTCAACACTGTCGGCGGCGCCCGGCACAAGAGATTTAGCCGGAATCCGAACCAGTTTGGCCATTGTAGAAATCCAGACAGCGCTGTCTGTTTCAGCCAACGCATGAATTTCATCGGGTAAGTAAAGACGTCTGATCCAAATCAGGGTGCCGGCTTTCCATTGAAAAAGATCGGTGAAATCGTCTTGACTGGAAACATACACCCTATCCTTGGAATCTTTCAAAATTTTGTGGTTTAGAGAGGAGCCTTTGGGTTTTCCTATCGTAGACACTTTTTGATATACTGGAATGCGATTTTCTGTAAAATGCAATCGATAAAGCGATGAATCGGTGCAAAGGAGGGCGGAACCGTCGGTAAATCCCACAGCGTTTTGAATTACATCCTGTCCCCAGAGTATCGGAAGCCCGGAAATCCTTCTTTCCCGGACATCGTACAACATAATTTGGGAATTGCTCATCATCAAAAGGTCGCCGGAATGCAGGCGAAGTATATCGTGGATGCCCCAAAGGGGTTTCCCATTGGTACCGATTGCAAGAGTCGCTTTTGGTGCTCCCCGGCGCACCACACGCAGCGGATCCATATTGCTGCCCAACCATAAATCTCCATTGTCGTCGAGCCACAATTCATCGGTTGTAAACGCCGTTTCGTTTGGCAACAATACCTTGCTTTCGTCCACCAATCCGAACTTGGACTTGGTTATGTCGGCATAATCGACGCCCTGGGTCCAGATGGATACCCAAAGTATGGCATCGCGATCTACGTACAATTCGGCCAGCATGTTGTTACTCACCAGGCTCGATGGATGTTCGGGCTTGTGGGCGTAATGCCGTGTAAACGATTTTTGGACCTGGTCGAAAGCCATCAACCCCGTTTCTGTGGATACAAAAGATGTGCGCTGGTTGAACGCCTTGAAGTCGAAACAACCTCCAACGGACCGCCCTTGGAATTCCGTGTAATGCCCGAGCACCCTTCCTGCGCCGAAATCGACGTGCCACAATCCACTTGCCGTACAAAACCAGGCCGTATTGCCTGAACCGGCCGAAATCCGATTGGGAGGCGGAACTTCGGGCGGGATATGGTTTGGCAATGACACCAATAAGGAGTCTTCCTGTACGAGGTAACAAAACACTTTACCCGCCTTGCCCAATTTGATCGACCACAATTGCTCGGGTTCACCGGCAGCGTTGAGCACCTTGAAGTGCCTTAAGCCTTCAAACGGACCGAGCGATTTGATCCGGAGTTTTGAGTTGGGAGCGGTGGGGGGAGTCAGGATGTACAAACCATCATTCAAACGCGCCCACAACCGGCCATCCTTGCTCCGGTGCATGAGATAATAACTTCCGGTAAATGGGACACTGTCAATTTCGGCGCGGTAGCTGCTGAAATCGTCGGTACGTGGGTGGTAACAGTTCAAAGCGCCGTCTGTTCCGAACCACAGGTTGCCTTGTTCGTCCTCAAAAAACGGACTTTGCATGTTGTTGCCGACCAAACTGCGCGGGTTACCCTTCTCAGGACGGTACACCCGCACTGTTTGGCCGTCGAACCGATTGAGCCCGTCAAGGGAACTGATCCACACGAACCCCTGGCGGTCTTTGTGGATGAAAGCGTTGATGTTTTGGGAGAGGCCGTTGGCGGTGGATAGGTGGTTGAAATGGAGTTGGGCTTGTGTTTTAGCGACCGGGCTTAGCGAAACAAACAGCACCCAGCACACGCTCATCCGGGTGTTGATGACATGAAACAGTCGCAAACAGAAATATTTTATCAGTCGTAACATTCGGGTGGACAAGGTAGGCCTAGCAAGTGGTTTGCTTGAGCATCAATCGTTTGGACAGATGCAAAATTGATGTAATCCTGAATATCATAGTTATGGCTTTCCAGTGGAATGTTCATCTGAAATTCTATGGTTCCTGTTGGCATTGTACCCGGAAGGTTTTGCAAAATCAATTTAAGCATGGAAGCTTTGCTCACCTGAAAAATTGGAGGAGCAGCAATATCCAGTTTGGCATACCCATTTGATTTAAATTCATTTTCCAAATCTTCAAGATTCCCAATCCACAGAGTGCCATTGCCAACCTCATCGTTAAAATACCCATTGTTACCGATAAATTTGAGGGTTCCATTGGATGCCATGGAAACGATGCCAAGAGCATCGTTTTTAATCGCTAGTCGCAACATTATCCCTTTGGCACTAGCTTTTAGGTCGGCATTGGTGAATGTGGCTCCTGTCAGCGCTTTCACAGCGGCATTGCTAAAGAACACCGAAATCACCTTTCTAGGGTTTGAAGTATTGTTGTTTTCATAATATCCCGGTTTAATCAATACGTGTTGGCGACGAACAGAATAATTATCACGTGAATCTGTATATTGTAGACCGCTGATGTTGACGAGTTCTGTTCCAGAATAAGGGTGGACGGGCATGACAAAGGTTGTTTTAATGAATTAATGGATTCGTTATTCAGATTCCTCCAGGAATTTAAAAAGGTGTTGCATTGAAAACTTGTTGTTTTGAGCATTCCAGATACCGTCCGGAAGTCCTTGATCAGGTAATGGATTCAATTCCAATTGCATTTTTTCAAAGATGGATTCAGGTTGCCACTTGCCTTTTTCAATGTTTATACATGAATTTTCATCCCTTTTAAGCGTCCAGATCATTTGTTCAGCAACGATGTGGGATCCGAGTGGTCCCAGTCGGTCTCCGTTCTCCAAAACACTTGACTCAATGAGCAAATACAACCAAAGTGGGAGATTTTCAGGCGTCAATGTTTTTCTTTGTTCTGGGGTAAGTTTTGGAGAACCATTGCAAATTAAAGAATCTACGGTATGTAAGACATCTTCCGGAGAGATCATGCGATTGGCATAATTGGGCAACCTACTATACATTGCCGTTGCGTGATCGTGCGCAGAAAACCTTTCTCTCGGGAACCTTTTCAAATTTGCCTCTATCAATGAGTTGTTGTCGTATTTCCTGAATATCAGGGCGCCAAGCGCATCTGCAATTTGGAGGTCGTATTTACCGGCCATGGTAACAGCGGTTTGCTTATCATCAAGACCTTGCTTGTACCAAAAAAAGAATTTGCTCCAATCGAGGCATGTTTTTTGCCGCTCAGTAAAGCCCCTTAAATCCGTCAGGTCTTCTTCTCTTTGAGGATGACGGTTTTTGTAATCAAAAATTTTCAAAGCCAATGCGTCATTTATTGAGTAACTATTCAATACCTGACTATGCCCTACCCTAAAAGCTGCGGCAAAGAACTCTTCCATCAATGCAGGGACAGTTGTGGGATTATAAAGTAGAAAAGCCTTGTTGTCCTTATTTAGCAACCGATCTATAAGTTCTGGATCATATACTATCTGTTTCAAATACTGGTGAATGACCATCCACTGGTAGTGGTTAATCACAGATTTTTTTGTCTTTTCAAACAAAGCATCTGAGGTCAATGACACGTCCAGGCCATGGTAATATTTTACCATGGCATTGTGAAATCGCATGAAAGCAACATGCAATTGTGAGGTGATGAAATTCTGATCGTTCCGGACATCTGCAATGATTGGCACCTTCCGATTCAAACGTATAACATCGTAAAGGTTACCGTATCTTTTCATGCGGAACATGGTACGTCGAAATGCATCCCAGTACTCTTTTGGGTACTTTTTTGATTCGTAACCTATGTCGTCTCCGTAGTGATTGAACAGAAACGCATGGATTGCAGGCCCTCCACCATACATGACGTCCAATCGTAAACGGGGAATATTGAACCCTGTCGTATTTCTGTGGTAAGTAATGTCGTGTGCGATAAATTGACCTATGTAAGTGAATCCTGCCGAAATTCTTAAATTTTCCTGTTGTGCGAACATGGGATGCAGACGCATCTTTTTCGACACCAACAAAAGCGTATCGGTTATGTCGACGGTGCGTTTACCTTCACCGTCAGCTAATTTCAACCGACGCCTTTTTTGTTGAATTTTAGGTTCATCTGGAGTTAGCGTAATGGGTCGACTGCCATGTGTTCCGTAAAAAGATTCAGACTGCAATTTGCGTTCATTGGAATCCATCTGGTTTGGTATAAATATTTAATTAACAACGGGAACCACAAACAAGATTCGATATTTTTTTTGCCTCGAAAAATACAACTTTCGTTATACCAACTCCCACTCAATTATCCCTCCCACGCCGAGGGCAGAAGCATGAAGGCCGGAACTGACCTCGGAGAGGTCTAACGTTTGTAGAAATTGTTCCGTTTGTGCGTGTTTTTGACCTCGGAGAGGTCTAACGTTTGTAATATACCCTCCAACACGCAAATCTTAGACCTCTCCGAGGTCTTTTGGTCGCGAAAAACTGGTTGTTTCTATAAACGTTAAACCTCTCCGAGGTCAGCACTAACTTCATGCGTTTGCCCTACCTCCCACGCCCTTCCCAAAGCGAATGTAATCCCTTCCCAACAATTCTCATATTAATTTTTTACTTTCTTCATAAAAAAACGTGCCAGGCTTGCACCCGAGGCGTCTGAAGTCACACTTTACGCTTACCCCGAAACGACGGCTGAAACAACCTTCGTTGGCTTTTTGGGGTCATGCCGGTCTCAAAACTTGCTTTTCTTTCAACCTTGGCAATCGTAAAAGTATTGTTTCACACAGTCCGGCCAATACTCATTTGTGAGTACCCTCTCTTAAACCATCCCGTTTTTCACACACCAGGCAGCCAGCTCGAGGGTATTCTTGGCCCCCGTTTTGCGGATCATCTTGCTACGGTGGGTGTCCACGGTGTGTTTCGACAACGCGAGCCGGTCGGCGATTTGCTTGCTCGACAAACCGTCGGCCAAAAGGCCGACGATTTGTGTTTCGCGCTGGGTTAGTATAAATTCAGGATTAAGGAGCATGGGTATGATTCTGGCGGAGGCCGTTTGTGATGCTACAAAGATCGGGTGTGATTTTGGGTTTTGGAATACAACGTTTGTTGTAGGGGAGGGAGAAAAGAGCCCCTGAATTCCGGAGTGGCCCATTTTTCAATACCCTATTTTATTAATTACTGTTGCTATCAGCGAATTGCCTGAAACTTGCTCACCGCCTGCACCTGTCCAACCGACACACAACGCAGCAGGTACAGACCCGCAGACAGTTGGGAAAGCTGGAGTATTTCGGATTAAAAAAACAGCGCGCCGGACTCCCACCCGGCGCGCCCGCTGTCCTATGCTCCCACTTTGGAGCTCGAATGGCAAATTCTCTGGCGGTTTTTTGACATCATACAGGAGTGCTTGCCTTAGCCGTTGGTCTCTTGTTGGGTGATACAAAGGTGCAGTTGCAAAACACCCCCCACAATACAACCTTCGTTATACCACCCCACCCTACAATCCTGACTTATGTCCAAATCAGGCTTGCATATTCCCGCGTTTTTCCGCATTTTTAGACCCGGATTTTGTGATTCGCAAGATTTACAGGATGGATTACATTGATTTTTAAGGATTTAAGTCCTTTTTCTTTTTGCAAACCACGTTTCTTTGAGTACCCGTATCCAAACCGACACGTTATGAAAACCATTATCCTTTCCGCATTTTTCAGCTTATCCTGCGCTTTTTCAGCCCTTTCGCTCGACGCAGGCGTGTCCTGGGCCGTGTTCAGCACACCCAACGACCCTTACCTGGAGGTCAACCTCGAGATCGCCGGAACTTCCCTGCGGTGGTTCGTCACCGACTCCACACACATGCAGGCCGGCACCGAAGTGCTCATCCTCATCAAACAGGGTGAAAATGTGGTGAACTATGAAAAATACGCACTCAACAGTCCCGTGGTGGCCCATCCGGAAAACCTGCTCGACGTGAAACGGTTCATGCTCAAACCAGGCGCCTATACCCTGGAAATGTTTTTTACCGACGCGAACAACACGGAAAGCACAGACCTCTACAATGTCCCGTTCACCGTAGATGTGCCCCAAGGCAAAACTTACCTCACGGACGTGCAACTGCTGCGCAGCTTCCGTGCGGACGACACCGACTCGCCCTTCACCAAAAACGGTTTTTACCTCGAACCGCTGCCGTTCAACTATTACGACCGCGGCGCTACACGCCTCCTTTTTTACGCCGAAGTGTACCACAGTCTGGCCGAACTCGGCGCCGACAATACCTACCTCGTGCGTTACGTCATCGAACAGGAACTGGGCAACGGCGCCACCAAACTCATTTCCATGGGCAACCAGCGCAAAAAAGCGTCGCCCATCGATGCGGTTTTGGTGCAAATGGACATCAACAAACTCGAATCCGGCAACTACAACCTTAAAGTGGAATTGCGCAACAGTACCAACGAACTGCTCGCCGAACGCAAAATCATTTTTCAACGCAGCAATCCGTTTCTCAACCTCGCAGAAACCGCACTCACGGATGAAGTCCTGCAAAAGCAGTTCGTGGAAAAACTCACCCAGGACACCCTGGTATACACCCTTCGCGCCATAGCCTCACTCCAAAAAGGCGACAACACCGAAATCGTCAAAAACATCCTGCAAACCAAGGATCTCAAATCCATGCGCTTTTTCGTGTTCAAACACTTCATGGGCGTGGATCCCAACAACCCCGAATTGGCCTACAACAATTACATGGCCACCGTAAGGCAGGTCGACGTGCGTTTCCACAGCGGATTCCGCTACGGGTTCGAAACCGACCGCGGCATAGCGTTTTTGAGGTACGGTAGGCCGGATGATTTCGTGCACGTCGAGGACGAGCCCTCCGCACCTCCCTACGAAATATGGGTGTATTACAACTTCCCCGCTACCAGGCAGACAAACGTCAAGTTCCTGTTTTACAACCCCACCCTTGCCGGTGAAGACTACATTCTGCTGCACTCCACCGCCCGTGGTGAAATCAACAATCCGAAATGGGAACGCACCCTCTACTCCCGCAATGCCGGCGAAGAATACGAAGGCGACAACTACCACGACGCCACGCAAATGCAGGGCAATGTGAACAGGAATGCACGGAGGTACTTTAATGATCTTTGACCTGGATTTTTAGGACTCGATTTTGGGATTATTCGCAACGTAAATCCCCAAATCCAATCCCTTTAAAAAATCCAATCCAATCATCCAAATCCTTTTTAAATCCCTGAAAATCTCAATTTAGATCCCATCGGGACGAGTCCTAAAAATCCTGGTTATTGACGATCCTCCTTTGCCTCTTCCCTTTTTTCGATGTACTCTCCGTAGATGGGCCAATAATCGTAGGTAAGGTAAATATCCGTATCGAATGCGCCCCAGGCGCCGTTTTCGATGGCCAGGTTGAGGTTGCGGACGGACGAAGCCGGCAAAACGAGCACCACCACATGTCCGAGGTCCATGGCGATGGTCCAGGAAACAACGCGCGCATCTTTAGGCGGGAACAAGTCCCAAAACCCCTGGGCTTCCAAAATCCTGCGTATTTCAGGCAGGTTTTTGTCCTGCTGGTGCTTCATCACCACGGTCACCATCATGCTGTCGGGGGCAGGCACATCCATATTAACGATGACAACCGGAGGCGGAGGGACCGGCGGCGTGGGCGGCGGCGTGGGATTTTGAGCGCCAACTTGGGTGGAACACAAAACGGTTAAAAGGCAAAAAACCCAAACTTTTTGAAACGTGCGCATGACTTGACGGACTATAAATTTTGGAAACAAAGGAAGCAAAGATGCAAGATTTGTTGCAAAACTCCTTTTAGAAACTATTTTTGCCCCACCCATCAACCAACACCCTACTTTACCAAAGTTTTTTACTAACCATCAGCCAACTGCCTGCTAACTGCTATCGGCTAACTGCTATCGGCTAACCACCAATCACTACCATGCGCCAACACCCTAAAGGCTTGCCCTACTTGTTCCTCACCGAAATGTGGGAACGCTTCGGTTACTACCTCATGATCGGGATCTTTTTCCTGTACATGACCGACTCCAAAACCGGCGGTTTCGGCATGCAAAGCGCCACGGCTTCCGACATTTACGGCACATTCATCGCCCTGGTGTATGTGACGCCCTTCATCGGCGGCTTGCTTGCAGACCGTGTTTTGGGTTACCGCGTGAGCATCGTCATCGGTGGCGTATTGATGGGATTGGGTTACCTTATGCTGGCCATCCCGGACAATTACAACACTTTTTACCTCGCTTTGGGGTTCATGATTGTCGGCAACGGATTTTTCAAACCCAATATTTCGGTGCTTTTGGGCAATTTGTACAACGAAGAAAAGTACAAACACCTTAAGGACACCGGGTACAGCATTTTTTACCTGGGCATCAACATTGGGGCATTTGTTTGCAACTTTTTCGCCGCCTACCTGCGCCTCAACTACGGCTGGGGATACGCCTTCGCTGCGGCTGGAATAGGCATGTTCATCGGTGTAACGGTGTTCCTAATCGGCACCAAACACGTGAAAAACGCCGACATCCGCCGCGAACCCGAGCCCGGCGACACCAGTGTGGGCCGCATGCTTACCGCCGTTTTGCTGCCCGCCCTGGTAACCGGCATCGCCGCCTGGATGATCCCGGGCAATATTTTCGGCTCCGATTCCACCGATGCCTTCCTCTTCGGCGCTTTACCGGTGGTATTTTTTTACCTCTGGATTTTGCGCACCGCCAAACAGGAGGACAAACGCCCGATCAAAGCGCTGCTGGCCATTTATGGCATCGTGATCATTTTCTGGGCCGTATTCAAACAAAACGGCACGGCGCTCACCACCTGGTCGGAGTTTTACACCGACCGAAGCATGCCTGCATGGCTCGAAAAACCTGCGTCAAGTGTAAAAATGGTGCAAACGGTGAGCATGACGCCCGATAGTTTCCCGCAGTACGACGAGCAGTTCCGCAAATCGAAGGTGGACGGGAAAATTGTCAAAACCGTGAGCCCGGACCCTTATTTCCAAAACATACCACCCGCCGATCGCCCTCCGGATGATGGCAGTTTAAGCCTGGTTTCGAGCGAATTGTACCAGTCCATCAACCCGTTTTTCGTCATCATTTTCACGCCGCTGCTCATCATGTTTTTTGCATGGTTGCGCAAGCGCAAAAAAGAACCGAGTACGCCCGGGAAAATCGGTTGGGGCATCGTCATCTCCGCGCTGTCGTCGCTGGTGATGGTGTGGGCCGTTTATGCCTGCCACAACGGGGTGGAAAAAGCATCGTCGTGGTGGCTTATCGCAACCTATGGTGTGGTCACCATCGGCGAACTGTGCCTGAGCCCCATGGGACTTTCCATGGTGTCGAAAATGGCGCCCCGCCACCTTACAGGACTCATGATGGGCGGTTGGCAACTGGCCACTTCGCTGGGCAACAAATTCAGCGGTGTTTTGGCCACCATGTGGGATACTTATGACGACAAAGCCAACTTTTTTTGGGTTAACTTTGTGCTGCTATCCTTCGCAGCAGGCATCCTGTTTGCCCTGATGCGTTGGCTCAAAGAGATTTTTAAAGAAAAAGGACTGCTTTGAATAAGGGCAGTTCACGGGACAACCATTGTTTGAATTAACCAAAAGCATTCCGCCATGTCTACACTTAAAAACAAACCCACCAAGCAAGACGTCAAGAAAAAAGACCAAGCAGAAAGCAGCCGTTTCCTGCTCATCGTAGTGTTATCTACCTTGGTCCTGATGGTTCTGATGTATTTTATCTTTGTCAATTAGCCGGTTGGTCGGTCGATGGTTAAAAAGTCATTTGTTCCTTTGAAAGGTCAGATGACTTTTTTATTTTTACCAACCTTAAATCCCCCCCGGTAGGAAAAACCTATTGTATACCTATTGCGGATTGACGGTATTTGAGGTTGAAGTCAGGAATATGATTTCGACTTGAGCACTTCAACCGTCCTAACGGTATACCCTATGAAAAGTCACCTTTTTGTTTGCAGCCTTCTTTTGGTCCTGGGTTTTGCAAACTTCCCGTCGGTTTGTAATGCCCAGGAAGGTCATTTCTGGACACAGCAATACGGGACCAAGTCCATGTTGTTGAGTAATTCGGTGATCGGCGGCGTGAATGACCTTGGAGCTATGTATTACAACCAGTGCCGTGTTCAGTGAATGGAACCGGTACAAGCTTGAAAATGCTTTTGGAGAAAATAAAAATGCCAACAAATCGAATTTGGGTGGTATTCCAGGTTTGATCGCAGGTTCTTTCGACCTTAGTTTTTTAAAAAAGCACACCTTCGCTTACGCCATCTTGCTTCGGCAAAATTTCGACATGAATGTTGGTTACAGGGAAGAAGTGTACAGCGATGTAATCGACCAATTTCCTGGAGCTTTGGGGTTACGGTGCCCGTCAACCGAAGTCGCATCCACTTCAGCACCGAATGGTTTTCTGATGTAAAGAATTACACCATCCTCGACGACAAAGACCATGTGAGCCAAAGCACTGGAGATACCATTGGGTTTCGTTTAACCGACCGTTTAGACGATGTGCTGAATTTTGGCATTGGGTCCGAAATCTACCTCAGGGACAAACTTTATTTTTACGCCAGTTTGTGCACCGATTTTTCCGCCATTCCAGAAAACCTCACCAGTTTTTCGAGCAACCAACCTACAGCAGCCAACAGCACTTTCACCGCTAACCTACACCACTTCGCTGGCGGGTTTGTGCTTAATTTTCCCACTGTCGAACCAACGATGGGCGCAACCATCACCGGCGGCAGACAACAAATAGCCAGGCCGGTTAATTTTCCGGACGACGGCGAAGACAACATCTTCGACACCACCCAAACAGCTACCCTCGAATGGGATCGCCTGCGGTTTGTGTTCAGTATTTCGGTGCCGTTCCTGGATAAAAAAACCAGGGAAATCATTAAAAAAAGGAACAACTGAGCTTGGATGCTACAGATGATGTTGGATTACACAGAGGGTTCATTTTTTATCTGCAAACTACGACAGCCGCTTTTTGTAATCGTTGTATCCAAATTTCCGCACCAC
The DNA here is from genome assembly GCA_038249605.1 of Chitinophagales bacterium. Classification (GTDB taxonomy): domain Bacteria; phylum Bacteroidota; class Bacteroidia; order Chitinophagales; family Saprospiraceae; genus M3007. Next base: position 16,047 of record JBBSDH010000064.1, read on the forward strand.
TTCCAGTTTGCCGTCCGGGCGCCAAATTGCGATGCTTGGGTGCGTCACCCCGTTGAAGGTGCTGGTTTTCACCATGGTGTAGTGGATCATGTCTTCCAAAACCACTTTTTGTCCCACTTTTAAAGGTTTTTCAAAAGCGTATTCGGTCATAAAATCGCCGCTGAGGCAACTCACGCCGCCCAGCCTGTATTGGTTGGGCGCTTTGGGCGCGGGTTCGGATTCGGCGCCTTGCACGCGTGGCTTGTAGGGCATTTCCAGGGTATCGGGCATGTGGGCCGTAAACGACACATTGAGGATGGCTGTTTTGACGCCTTTGTTTTTCACCACATCCAGTACTGTAGCCACCAACACACCGGTTTCCCAGGCGATGGCGCTCCCGGGTTCGAGGATGATTTCCAGGTTCGGGTACCGTTTGCGGAAAGCTTTGAGCGTAGCGATGAGGTGCGGCACATCATAGCCTGCGCGGGTTATCAGGTGTCCGCCACCGAAATTAACCCATTTGAGCTGGGGCAAAAAGGCACCGAACTGTTTTTCAAACACCTCCAGTGTGCGTTCAAGATCAAAACTCGAGCTTTCGCAAAGGGTGTGGAAATGCAAACCTTCGATGCTTTCTGGCAATTTTCCTTTGAAATTTTCAACGGATTCGCCCAGTCGCGAACCGGGTGCGGCCGGATTGTAAAGATCGGTACCCACGGGCGACCAACCCGGATTGACCCGGATGCCCATGCTGATTTTTTCGGTGTGTTTGGCTACCCGCCCATGGTAGCGCTTGTATTGGCTAAGCGAATTGAAGGTGATGTGGCTCGAATAGGTTAGGATTTTCCCAAATTCCCCCGGCGTGTACGCTACGGAATACGTATGCGCTTTCACCTTCATTTCTTCAAAACAAAGTCGCGCTTCGTTGAGCGAAGAGGCCGTGGCGCCGGGCAGGTATTCGCGCACGATGGGAAAGGTGCTCCACATGGCAAATCCCTTGAAAGCCAAGATGATGGAAACACCCGCTTCGCGCTGAACACGGTCGAGGAGTTGCAGGTTCTGACGCAGCTTCGTTTCTTCCAGTACGAAGCAGGGAGAGGGTATTTTGGCAATGTCCATGATGTTTGTTTTGACAGGTAAGTCGAAAATTCCCGGACGCCCGTCCGGTGTTTGCCACTGTGCGGCGTTTTGCAGCGGCAAAAGTAACACCTGTTTGCATGCCGAGCGCTGGTTTTGTCGTACCTTTGCGTGCCTTTTTAAACAAGCACCTGCCCGACCAAATTTTCAGGGCATGTCAACGACACCATGGAAGAAAAACAGAATAATTTAAACACCTTCATCGGCATGGGCATCATTTTCCTGCTCCTTTATGTTTGGATGCAGTATTCGGCGCCCGAAAAGCAGGAAACACCCCCAAGTACTACACCGCCCCCCGCCGTGCAACAAACCTCCGCTGGTGCCCAGGCCGCAGCAGCGATAGCTGCGACAGCTGCAACTGGCGCACAAGCCGATACTGCCGATTCTGTGGGCAATTCGCTTATGCTCGCCAAGCTTGGTCCGTTCGCAGCAGCAGGTTCGGGTACCGAACAACTCAGCGTCCTGGAAAATGACCTGGTACGTGTAACGTTCAGCAACAAAGGCGGACGCATCCGCGACGTATTGTTGAAAAAATACGAGAAGATCAACTCCGATACCGCCAGCAACGATGTAAAAACGCCGGTTTACTTGCTCGAGGACAAGAAAAATGTGTTTGAACTGTTCATCCCGGCAGCTCAAACCGCTACGGGAAGCGTTAAATCAACAGACCTTTATTTTACCCCCACCATCAGCGGAAAAACCATCACTTTCCGCGCCGATGCCGGACAAGGGCGTTACTTCGAGCAGCAATACACCCTCAGCCCAGACAACTACAACCTCGATTACAAAATCGACGCCTCGAAAATCCTGGGCATTATGCCGCAGGATAAAAAGACCATCGGCCTCAACTGGGTGAACCACCTCGACAAACTGGAGAAAAACCAGACCTACGAGCGCACCATGTCGAGCGTGTATTTCAAAGCCGTCGACGAATCGCCCGATTATTGCAATTGCCGCGAAAACGATACGGAAGATCTGGGCGCAGTGCCCGTGCAGTGGTTCAGCCACTCCAACCAGTTTTTCAATACATCTTTCATCGCCAAAGATTTCCAGTTTTCGCAGTTCATCGGCGTTACACAGGTGCTTACCGACAACGACCAGGACCTGAAAATCCTCAAAACTACCGCCGATATTCCTGTTGGACAAGGCGTGATGAACATGAGCCTATACACAGGACCCAATGAATTTGAGCGCCTGCGCGCTTACCGGGTCTCGCTGGAAGATATCATTCCTTTCGGCGCAAGTATTTTCGGCGCCATCAACCGTTGGATCATCCACCCCATCCTTGATTTCCTCGGACGTTTCATCAGCAACCAGGGTATTGTGATTCTGATGCTTACACTGCTGGTAAAACTGCTGCTTTAC
>JBBSDH010000065.1:0-18387 GCA_038249605.1 Chitinophagales bacterium
CGACATCAGTCCTGTGCGTCTCGGCACCAACGGCATCACTGCATTCATTTCCATCATGCGGGGTTGCGACAACATGTGCTCGTTCTGTGTGGTGCCCTTCACCCGCGGCCGCGAGCGCTCACGCGATCCGTTCAGCATCGTGTCCGAAGCCATCGACTTGTTCGACAAAGGATACCGCGAAGTAACTTTGTTGGGACAAAACGTGGACTCCTACAAATGGGACAACCCCGAAAACGGCGATCACGTCGATTTTGCAGACCTGCTCGACATGATCGCGTTGGTCAGCCCTTTGATGCGTGTACGTTTCAGCACCAGCCACCCCAAGGACATGACCGACAAGGTGCTGTACACCATGGCAAAGCACCACAACATTTGTGATTACATCCACCTTCCGGTACAATCCGGCAACAGCCGCGTACTTGAACTCATGAACCGTACCTACAACCGTGCCTGGTATATGGACCGCATAGAGGCAGTTCGTCGCATACTGCCCAACGCGGCAATATCGTCGGACATCATCACTGGTTTTTGCACCGAAACCGAAGAAGAACACCAGGATACGCTCAGCATCATCGAATGGGCGCGTTTTTCCATGTCGTTCATGTTTTTTTATTCCGAGCGCCCCGGCACCCTTGCTGCGCGCAAATACGCCGACGACATCCCGGAAAATGTGAAAAAACGCCGTCTGGACGAAGTTATTCGCTTACAAAATGCCGTTAGCTTATTGCTCAACAAAGAAGATGTTGGGCTAACTTTTGAAGTGCTGCTCGAAGGCAATTCACGCCGTTCGGACAAAGACTTTTACGGCCGAAACAGTCAGAACAAAGTGGTTGTTTTTCCGAAAAAAGAAGGATTCAACCCGGGTGATTATGCACAGGTGAAAATCCATGACGTGACCAGCGCGACCCTTTTGGGTACCATCGTTTAAACAGTTCCATGAACAATCTCCAATCCATAAAAGCCCGTTTTGGGATCGTCGGCGCTTCGCTGATGCTCGATGCCGCGCTTGAAAAGGCCGTTCGCGTGGCGCCTACCGATCTTACCGTGCTCATCAGTGGTGAAAGTGGTGTAGGCAAAGAAGTATTTTCCAAAATCATCCATGCGCTTAGCCCTCGCAAACACAACGAGTTCATCGCGGTGAACTGCGGCGCCATCCCGGAAGGCACCATCAACTCTGAACTTTTCGGTCACGAAAAAGGCTCCTTCACCGGCGCTGCCGGCGACCGCAAAGGATATTTCGAAACCGTAAACGGGGGCACCATTTTCCTCGATGAAATTGCTGAATTACCGCTCGACACGCAGGCCTACCTGCTTCGTGTGCTCGAGTCGGGCGAATTCATACGTGTAGGTTCCAGCAAGGTACAAAAGACCGATGTACGCGTTATCGCAGCCAGCAATGTTGAGCTGAACGAGCGCGTTCGCAAAGGCAAATTCCGGGAAGACCTTTATTACCGCCTCAATACTGTGCCCATCAAAGTGCCGGCCTTACACGAGCGCAGGGAGGACATACCCGTACTTTTTCGCAAATTTGCACATGATTTTGCAGAAAAATACCGCATGCAACCCGTCCGTCTCGACGAAAGAGCCACGCTCGTACTGGAAAACTACCGCTGGCCAGGCAACATCCGTGAACTGAAAAACGTAGCCGAACAATTGAGCATTTTGTCGGAAGACCGCAACGTAGGCGCCGAAAACCTGCAGCGTCAGATGCCTCAGCTTTTCAGTCGAAACCTGCCTGCGCAACTGCACGACAAACACAGCGGACAAGGTGGCGACTTTCAGGAACGTGAATTGTTGTACAAACTGCTTTTCGACATGAAATCGGACCTCAACGACCTCAAATCGTTGTTTTACGAATTGGTAAAAAGCAACAACCTGCGCATGCCCGACCTCAGCGCCATGCGCCAGCTTCAATCTGGGTACCCAACCCAATCGTATGTGGATGAAGCCATCGGCCAAAATGATTCAGGTTATTTTGCGTCCACCGAAGCCGGCCGGGTTACACCCATCATCATCGACCAAAGCAAAGCTCAGGCAGGTTTCGACAAATCGGAAGTAGAAGATGCGCCGCTGGCGATGGACGAAATTGAAAAAGAAGCCATCAAACGCGCTTTGAAAAAATACAATGGCAGGCGCAAAGAAGCCGCCGAAGAACTGAAGATTTCCGAACGTACCCTGTATCGGAAGATCAAACAGTACAACCTGGGATAACATCACCACCGCCCGTTGTTAACAATTCGTCAATCCTATTTACCTCAGGCATCGATTTTTCATCTTTGTCCCTCTACCACCTTTGTTTAACCACCACCTTACAACCGATTGTACGGATGACACGTAAACTGCTTACTGTACTTACCCTGCTTTTTTGCCTTTCAGCCCTCAACGCGCAAAAAAGCGCCAAAGGCCACAACATCCGTGTTAAACTCGATAACTACACCGAAAAAGACCTGATCCTTGGCTTCCATTATGGCGACAAACAATTCGTCAAAGACACCGTAAGCGCCGATCCGGACGGCTATTTTACCTTTAAGGCCGATACCATGCTGCCATGCGGTGTGTATTTGTTCGTGCTGAAGCCCGACAATTCCTTCATCCAGGTGCTCGTGGCCGACGGTAACCAACAATTCAGCATGACCACCGACGCCAAAAATCCAGTCGGCAAAATGAAGGTGAAAGATTCGGAAGACAATGCCCTGTTTTACGAATACCTGGGAATGCTCAACGATCTTCGCCCCGAAGCAGATACCCTGCGCGCCAAAATCAGCCGCAGCAAAGGCAATCCTGCAGATTCCCTCAAAATGACACGGCAGATCGAGGATATGGACAAAAAGGTTAAAAAATTCCAGAACGACCTCATTATCAAACATCCTACTACCTGGACGGCCAAGATCATCAAAGCTTCCTTCGAACCCAATCCACCCGAATTCACAGGCGGAACTGAGCTGGAAAACAACAAACGCAGATACTACTGGTACAAATCGCATTTTTTCGACAACATCGACATCGCCGACCCTTGCATGCTGCGCAGTCCGGTTTTACACCCCAAGATTGAACAATACATCACCAAATTGACACCACAACACCCCGATAGCATCTGCCAGTCCATCGATTACCTCATCGAAAAACTGGGTTCAACGCCAGAGACCTACAAGTTTTACCTCATCCATTTTTTGAATTACTACGCCAAATCGACCATCGTGGGTATGGATGGCGTGTACGTACACATCGCCAAAAAGTACTACTGTACCGGCCAAGCCAACTGGGCAAAAAAGGAAGATCTTGAAAAAATTTGCGACAACGCCAGTCGTTTGGAACCCATCCTCATTGGAAAAATCGCACCCAATATCGCCGTTAAAGACCGCAACAACCAGCCCCATGCCTTGTGGGACGTGGATGCGGATTACACCGTTTTGTTCTTCTGGGATCCTGAATGCGGCCACTGCAAAAAAGCAGCCCCGGATATGGTAAAATTTGCCCAAAAATGGAAACCACGCGGCGTGCGTATTTTCGCTGTTTGTACCGCTGTGACCGACAAAGCCGAAACATGCTGGCCAAGCGCTGCGGAGAAAGAGTTCAGCGACGAGTTTTTCCTAAACATGTACGACCCGTACATCCAGAGCAAATACAAAACCTTGTACGACGTAAAAACCACACCTCAGATTTTCATACTCGACCGCAAACACGAGATACTGATGAAACGTATCGGCGCTGAACAATTGGATTCGGTGATGGAAGAAGTGATTAAGTTTCAGAAGGCGAAGTAAACCTTTCCTTACAGGCAACCAGAAGGACGATTGGTTGAAATAGTTTTCAATACCCTTTTAATGTCCAGCCAAAAACACACTGACCTCACCCTCACCGCCGTTGCCACCCTATCACCGGGCACCTACGAAGCTCGCTCTTTTGAAAATTGTATGTTCGACAACCTGTCGTCCATGGTTTTTACAGACTGTACGTTTTTGGACTGCAACCTGAGTTCGGCAAAGCTGATTTTGGTTACAGTTTCGATCCCTCCCGAAACAAAGTCAAAAAAGCTCGTTTTTCATAGCAAGGCGTAGCAGGGTTACTCGACAAGTATGGTATCCTGGTTGGATAAGATCATTGTTGCACTTAATTTCCAGGGGTTAATCTCAGCCGTTTTTTAGCTTTAAGATTTTTCAACCTGATGTCCGCAGCAAATGAAGTGTGAACCTTGAAGTGGATGCGTTTGGCCCCCATGCTAATGTCGCAGGACAAAACCTTCAGATCGTGCATACCTACATCAATGGACTCTCCCGGCTTACCTTTGGCAATGGCTTGCTCAACGATTCCAGGAACCATCATGATGAACGAATGCATGCCCATGGCAAGTTGCGATTGAATGGTATCGCGTATCATATCGTGTAAATAAGCTTCTCCGGCTTCAAGTATGATGTTGTCGGTGACAAGATTGAACTGAAAATTATCCAGATGTATCGAGTGTGTTTCGGGACTGTAGCGAGGGTTACCTGATGCAATGATGCTGGTTTCAATGTCACCGGAGGTGCTCATATTCAATGTAAGTCCTTGATCTGTAGCATAAACTTTTAGTGATTCAAGCCTTGAAGTGTAACCTTTGGCCGTGAATATTCGCCCCTTCAACCGTTTCTCTAACTCTTGATTGATGTCTTCAAATCCTGTAAAGGCATATAGGTAAACTTCGGAATAGGTATCGGCTCCTTTTCGAAAAACAAAAGGGGGCAGTTTTGAAATGGGTTTATGCTGCGCGGAGTCGGTCAGCATCATTACTGAAGCCCTGATGGATGTATTGCAAACGATGTCGTCTTTGTCCAGGACAAAATCGCCGGAAATGCTGTCGCATGCAAACATAAGATACGCCTGGGGTGTTTTTTTGTGTATGACGATAGGCTTTTGAAGGTTTTGCCAGATTTTGGATATGGGTTTCTCCAGCGACACAGATTTGTTGACGCCAATATCAATCAAGCTGATAAACTCATTTTCATTTTCCTTAAGGTATTCCTCCAGTTTGTCGGAAAGATCAATTTTGATGCCTGCAATGGTCACAACGGGTGATTGGACCCAGGTCGTTTTTGATAACCGAAAATGGGTGACAAGATGCCATTGCGCATCAAGCGCTACCGGTGTTCTTAATTCCAGCTCCAGCTCAGTTACCACCGGAGCAATGCCTTTGGTTAAAAAATTCAACCGGGATTTAAGGATGGTTGCTTTAACCCTCACAGGAAAACGGCAGACCAACTCCTGACCATTGGAAGACAACTGAATGTTTTTTTCCCTGAACATTTCCACCTTAACCTCATCCTTAACGTTTTTCAAAGGATGGATGGTCATGGTCAGAAATTTACCATTGATGATCTTGTTGATGAAACCTTCGAGGTCTTTAATGGCATAAGTAACCGGAATATTGAAGGTGGATACCGGAGTGTCCATGTGGATGGTGTCCAGTGCCGATAACGGAGTGTTGCTGATTACTTTTTCGTCTTTACAACTGTACAAGGAGCCGTAGAGGCCGGAGAAGGCCAAGAGCAACAAAACTGAAGTTAATAGCCTGTTCATTGTGGGTTGGTTTTAGGGATGGTGGTTGTTTCGTATCAATACTGGCAACCAAAAAAGGATATTTGGGAGAATACTAATTTTTTTGATTCAAACAACCTTCACCCTCGGATCAATCCACACATACAAAAGATCCACCAGCAGATTGATAACTACAAATACAGCGGAGGTAAACAATACGCATCCCAACACCACAGGCACGTCGAATTGCAACAGGGCGGCCACGGTTACAGAACCCAGGCCTTTGAAATTGAACACATTTTCCACAAAAAAAGCGCCTGTAAGCAAGGCCGCGAACCAACCCGATAAGGCCGAAACTACTGGGTTGAGCGCATTTCGCAAGGCATGTCTCAGCCAAATACGCATGTTTGGTAGCCCTTTGGCACGTGCCGTTCGCACGTAATCCTGTGACAAGACCTCTAGCATTGCGCTGCGGGTTAGCTGCGTCACCAGGGCCACCGGGCGCAATCCTAAGGCAAGTACGGGCAAAATCATGTTGCGCCATCGCACCTGCCAATCGCCAAAATCGTCGAGCACGTACAAACTGCCCTGAACTTCAAGGCCTGTATAGTCGCCAAGCCAATATCCAAGCACCAAAGCGAATAAAACAGCCACCACGTACGACGGTAGGGAATATCCCAGCACGGAAACTACAGAAGTCAACCTGTCTATCCAACTGTTGGGTTTAAGCGCGGAAAAAACACCGAACAGGATGCCCAAAAAAGTTGCAAGCAACATAGCTGCTCCAGCAAGCAGGGCCGTTGGTGGTATGGCTTCGGCGAGCACTTCGCTTACTGGTCTTCCACTTTGGTACGACTCGCGCAGGTAAGGTGTTTTCAGGACAAGGACCTCGTTATTCTGCAGTTTCCACAAGGGTAAAAATTGGTATTTACGCTTGTTTTCAGGTGTATTTTTATGCACCGAAACGGGCGCCAAATCGCCCAGGTACTGTAAAAGCTGCACATGCAAAGGCTGATCAAGGCCAAGCTCTGCCGATTTGGCTTGTACGGTAGCTACATCACTGCGTTGTCCGAAAGTAAGCTGCGCCGGATCCACTGGCGCAAGGAATACGATGGCACTGACCCCCACAACCACGAGGATCAAAACGAGCATTCCGTAGAGTAGTTTGTTGACGACGTAGCGCAGCATAGAGCGTTAAAGTACGGTAATCTTCACTTCCTGACGATCGGTCATAAAACCAAAAGCATGGAGGTTGAATCCTGCTTCCGATGCTGCTTTTAAAAAGTCCTGCTCGTATTCAGGTTTTACCGCCACCAACAAGCCTCCGCTGGTTTGAGGATCGGCGAGAATAGACCGCACATTGCCCTCAGCACCTGCAATGGGCACGCCGTAGCTGTCCCAGTTACGCTTGGTGCCGCCGGGCACACAGCCCAGGGCAAGGTAATGGTCGATGATGTTGGGGGCCAACCTTGGCACCTTGTTGAAGTACACCACAGCGCTGGTATCGCTGGCATCGCACATTTCTCCCAGGTGGCCCAGGAGACCGAAACCCGTTACATCGGTCATGGCTTGTACGTACGGCAAACGGCCAAACACCTCACCCACCCGGTTTAATATTTTCATGCTTTCGGGGGCAATGTGGGCGTGTTCGGGCAGCAACAGTTCCTTTTTTTGGGCGGTGGTCAGAATACCCACGCCCAGACCTTTGGTGAGGTATAGTTTGGCGCCGGGAGATGCGCCACCATTTTTTTTCAGATGTTCGATGTTTACCCTTCCGGTTACAGCGAGCCCGAAAATGGGTTCCGGACTGTCGATGCTGTGCCCACCGGCGAGCGGAATACCCGCTTCAGCACAGGCTTTCCGGCTGCCTTCGATCACAGCGTTGGCTACTTCCGGGGGCAACAAATTGATGGGCCAGCCCAGGATGGCAATGGCGACCAAAGGCGTTCCTCCCATGGCGTAAATATCGCTGATGGCGTTTACGGAAGCGATGCGGCCGAAGTCTTCGGGATCGTCCACAATGGGCATGAAAAAGTCCGTGGTGCTTACGATGGCTGTACCGTCGCCCAGGTCAAAAACCGCTGCATCGTCGCGTTCCTCGTTACCCACGAGAAGGGATGAAAAATGCGGGGCATTGTCCGCACCGCTTTTTAAAATATGGTCGAGTACCGCAGGAGCAATTTTGCAACCACATCCGGCACCGTGGGAGTAACTGGTTAGTTTGTATTCCATAACATGTCTGCAAACAACAAATCCACTAAAATCAAAAAAATCCAATCCTCGGATCTTAAAATCCAACAAATCCAGGTTAGAACTGGTACGTCGCGCTTAAGCTCGGCATAACGGGCAACTGGTTTACGCGCTCGTAATTCACACGGTCGAAGAAGAAGATGTTTTCGCGGTCGTATACATTGGTGCAGGAAGCAACCACTTCCAGTTTCTGGTGTTTCGACAGTTTGAATTCACGTTTGAGCGAAACGTCGAGGCGGTGGTAATAAGGCAAACGGCCACCATTGCGGGTGTCGCTGTAAATGATGCCGAGGTCGCCGTTGCCGCTGTAAAAGTCGGTGCCAACGCCCTCGTCGAACGAATAAGAAGTAAAAAAGCCCTGTGTTTGGGTAAAAGGGAAGCCAGAGCCGAAGTTCCAACGGGCGCCCAGTTCCCAGTTTCTTTTTTTACCGAGCATGTAAGTCGTCACAACGTTCAGGTTGTGGCGGCGGTCAAAAATAGGAGGATACTGCTGGAATCCATCGTTGCGGTTCACATAACCCAGGGAATATGCCAGCCAAACATACATGCGGCGGGCTTCGTATTTCATGGAGATGTCCAACCCGTAAGCATCGCCGGTTTCAACGATGTAATTGGGGTCTTGAGTTTCAGTTTTAAAACGGTTGAGAGCGAGTAGGTTGGTAAAACCTTTGTAATAGGATTCGATGTTAAGGTCGAGGTTGGGAAGCACATCAATCTCAAAACCACCCACGGCATGCCAGGCAGTTTGAATGCGCAGGTCGGAGCGTTCGCCCGTGGATGGATCGAAAGGGCGCTCATCGGGCGCCGAAAGGAATCCGACAAAAAGGTTCACCACATCGCGTTCGTTCACGGTTGAAATCAGGTTTTGGGAATACAACCCGCCGGCTGCTTTGAAGCGGAGACGGTTGGTGATGTTGTATTTTAGGCCCAAACGGGGTTCGTGCCATACTTGTGGAAGCGACTGGTAATATTGTAAGCGGTAACCGGGCTCGATGACGAGGTTGCCGAATTTGTATTTCCAACGCAAGAAAACAGCCACCTCGGTGGTGGATTCAAACTGCTGAATGGTAATGTCGTTGAAGTTGACAAATTGAAAATCAGTACGGAAACCGGTAAGTTCCAAACCGTATTTCAATTCGCTGTTACGTCCGAAGCTGGTAAAGTTTAACCCGCCAAAATAGCCGTTGATGCCACTCTCACGGGGCCTGTCGTCTGAATCATCAATTTTTGAATCGTAGCCAGAAAATGTAAAGACACCATTGACGATGGTGTTGGAGTTGGTGGGCACCAAGGTGAAATCCATACCGCCGCCGGTGCTTTTCCATGAAAAATTGGCAATGTCAAAATTCACACCGTCATCGTAACTGAACCCAAAAATATTCATTTTGCTGCCGTTGCCGGCCAGCAGGGAAACTTTTCCATAAAAATCCTGGTAGTTGAACGGAATACCCTGCCCCTCATTCACATAGTCGTACAGGATTTCGTCGGTTTGGTCAATCAACGCTTTTTTGGCGGTAAGTACAAACGAAACGGAACTTCCACCTTCTTCCTTCAACGGAATGATGGGTCCTTCAATCATGGCTTTGGCCTGGAAAGGACTGGCAGAAACAAGGCCTGAAATACGTTTCCTGTTACCTTCACGGGTATTTACATCCACCACAGCCGAAATACGGCCACCGTAATCGGCGTTGAAACCACCCGTAAGAACATCCACGTTGCGGATCAGTTCGGTTTCAAACACCGAGAAAAAGCCAATGCTGTGGAACGGGTTGTAAATGGTCATACCGTCGAGCAGGATCCTGTTCTGTACAGGCGAACCGCCTCGGATGTAGAGCTGCCCACCCTGGTCGCCTGTAAAAATAACACCAGGCAATACGGTGAGGTACTGTGCGATGTCGGACTGGCCGCCTGCAGACGGCAAGGCGCGGATCTGTTTGGGTGTAACCGTCAGTTTGGAAACTTGAACGTCGGCCCGGGCTTGTTCTTTTTTACCGCTGATGATTACCTCCTGTAACTTGTTGCCCGATTCACCTATATAGATGTTCAAAAACTCGATTTCACCTTTTTCAAGCACCACTTCCTGGGAGAAGTCTTCGTAACCCGTCAGTGATACAACAACCGTATAGGTTCCGGGGGTGATGTTGCTGATGCTGAAAAAACCGTTCACATCGGCTATGGCGCCGAGATTAGTACCTTGCACCTGAACGGTAGCGAACCCTGCCGGCTGTGTCGTTTCTTTGTCTACAACGTTGCCCCTGACGGTAGCTTTATCGGTCTTTTGAGCCAATACAAAGAAGGGGCAAAGAAAAAGAAACAGTATAAATAGTGATTGCTTCATGGAGTAGTTTGATTAAGCGGCGGCAAAGATAGTTTTTAAGCCGTGAAACGGAGGCTGCTAAAAAGATTATGGCTGACATCTCCCAAGAAAGTCCGAAGTCCGAAGTCCGAAGTCAGGATTGCAATGTCCGGATTGCGAAGTGAGAAGTATATTCGCCCATGCTTCTGATTGAATGTACATCCGTTTGTTGGCCTGAAAAAGTCTGGACAATGGAGGTTTTGTTGAAAACCTGCCTGGGTTTGCCTTACAGTATGCAAACCAACGAACTGGTCGAAGGTTACCGCATCAAGCTTCCCAACGGACGGGTTTTGATTTTGGAAGACCATTTTTTCAAAAATATATCCAACAATTTTTACCTCAACGACGCTTTTTTGCCGAAGGCGGTGTTTTTTTCTGAAAAAACAAATACTGTTGGAATGTACGGACGCGACCACGTTGAATTCACCACAGAAGGCGTGTGTTGCGGCATCGACCTGGTAGCCTCCGCGTTTTTTATGCTCAGCCGCTGGGAAGAAGTAGTGCCAATTGATCGTGACACACACGGCAGGTTTCCGGCCCATGCTGCAACGGCTGTTAAAAAAGGTTTTTTAAATCGCCCGGTTGTGGATGAATACGCCAGTTTGATCCGGCAGTTTTTAATTCAACTCGGCTGGAACGAACCGTTCCCGGAAAAAACGTTTACTGTGGTTCCCACGCACGATGTAGACCATCCGCTTCTCTGGTGGAAGCCCATGGACCGGTTGCGCACCCTTGCCGGAAGTTTCAAACGCGAGCACCCTTTGGAGGAAATACGCTGGTGGTTCCGGCAGTCCACCGACCCTTTCGATTCATTCGACGAATTCATGGACCTTTCGGAAAAAAACGGATGGATTTCACAGTTTAATTTTATGGGCCTTCGGCCAAAAAACTCAGATGCGTGGTATCCGCTAAACCACCCTTTTGTAAAAAACCTGATCAAACGTATCCGTGAGCGCGGCCACACCATAGGTTTTCATCCTTCTTATGAGGCTTTTGAGGATGAAAAATTGTTCGAAAACGAGTTGCAATCCATAAGGGAAGTTTCAGGCGAAGCTGTGCTTAGCGGCCGACAGCACTACCTGCGTTTTGCCGTGCCTGAAACATGGAACAGTTGGGAAAAAGCCGGTTTGCGCACCGACAGCAGCATGGGTTACGCCGAATCGCCCGGTTTTCGTTGCGGCATCTGCCGTTCATTTCCGGTTTTTGATGTTTTAAAAAAGAAAAAACTGGATTTGATGGAGCAACCGCTGCTGTTGATGGATGTAAGTTTGGTACATTATAAAAAAACAACAGTTGAAGAAGCCCTGGAACAAGCCCTTTCTCTGCGTGAACAAGTGGAAAAACACCGCGGCGAATGGGTGGTTTTGTGGCACAATTCGTCGTGGAATACGCCGTTTTGGGAACCGTGGAAAGACATATATCAAGAGATTATTAAAAATGCGATGTAGATTGGTTTCCTGTAGAAAGAGTTTTGAGCAGATTTCCGCAGAAAAAATCTGTGCAAATCTGCAATTAAATGTGTGTGAATCTGCGTGAAACTTCTGCGAAAATCTGGAAAATCTGAAAACATCCCCATTTTGAAAAAACTTACCCTTTTTACCTTCATCCTTACCGCACTTAACGCCTCCGCGCAACCCACGCTGATGCCCATGCCCTCACCGGGAATACACATCCTGGACAGGCTCGACATCAGCAGCGGCGTCCCTGCGCCTTTTCATGCGGAAGTCAAATCCTACTCACGGCAGGATGCTGTGAACTACGCACTTGCCGTGGATTCTGTACTTGGAAACACGCTCAGCAAGCTCGACCGCGCAGACCTGGATTACCTGTACAAAGACAACAACGAGTGGTTACCGGATTCCCTTCGGGAAAAACAATTGCGCGCAAAACCCTTGTTTAAAACTTTTTTCAAAACACCTGCGAACTTTTTTGAAGTCAACGAAAAATCATTCCACCTGCGTGTAAATCCCATTTTGCACTTTTTCGGAGGCAATGAGTCCGACGACCCTGAGATGGTGTTTACCAACCGTCGTGGTGTGGATGTGCGCGGCGACGTGGACGGCCGCCTTTATTTTCAAACCAGTTTCCTCGAAACCCAGGCACGTTTTCCAACTTACGTCAACCAATGGATTTCGGAATACCAGGCCGTGCCGGGAGCAGGTTTTTACAAAACCTATAAAAGTAAGGTGTTGGACATTTCCAACGGTTACGACTTCAACGTCGCCAACGCTTTCATAGGTTTCAGGGCCAGCGAGCACATCAGTTTACAATTCGGTCACGGCAAACAGTTCATTGGCAACGGCTACCGTTCGTTGTTTTTATCCGATGTGGGCAATTACACGTTTTTCCTCAAACTTTCTGTGCGTGTATGGAAACTCCATTATCAGTGCCTTTTCCAGGAACTCGCGCCCATTTCCACGGCCGTGCCGCGCCCTTCCAACAGCATTTTACCGAAAAAATACGCTGCCATGCACTACCTGAATTTCAAAGCTACGCCGAAACTGGCGTTTGGTTTGTTCGAGGGTACCATGCTGAACCGAAGCAAACAATTTGAATTCCAATACCTCAATCCGGTCATTCTGTACCGCACGGTGGAAGGC
The DNA here is from genome assembly GCA_038249605.1 of Chitinophagales bacterium. Lineage (GTDB taxonomy): Bacteria > Bacteroidota > Bacteroidia > Chitinophagales > Saprospiraceae > M3007. The sequence continues at coordinate 12,718 of JBBSDH010000065.1, forward strand.
ATGATCGGCAGTCCCGACAACGTCGTTTTGGGCCTCGACGCCCGCTGGAATTTCCTCAACCGTTTCCAGTTGTACGGCCAAGTGGTCATCGACGAGTTTTTATTTTCCGCCATTTACAAACCCGAACAACCAGGCTGGTGGGCCAACAAATACGGCGCCCAAGTGGGTCTGAAATACATCAACGCGCTGGGCATCGACCACCTCGACCTGCAAATGGAATACAACACCGTGCGGCCGTTTACGTATTCGCACACCGACTCACTCAACAGCTACTCACACTACAACCAACCGCTTGCACATCCTCTGTGGTCCAATTTTTCCGAATTCATCGCTTTGGCGCGTTACCAGCCGCACCCACGCCTCACAGCGTCGGCGCGTTACCTACACATGCGGTACGGCGAAAACCGCCCGAATGAAAACTGGGGCGCCAATGCCCTCATCAGCAACAACAGTCGGGAGCAGGAATACGGCAACACCACAGGCCAGGGCGTGGGCGGCGTAACCGATTTGGTGGGTTTCGATCTTTCCTGGATGCTTTACCACAACCTGTACGCAGATTTGAACGTACTTTACAGGCTGAAAAACAGCGACGACGACACCCGCGATCTGACCACACGTGTCATCGGCATCGGATTACGCATGAACATCTGGAACCAAAACATCGACTTGTGAACGATACTTATTTCGCCCATCCTACCGCTGTGCTCGATCCGGGTTGCAGCATTGGAAAGGGCTCCAAAATCTGGCATTTTTGCCACCTCATGTCCGACTGCACGGTGGGCGAAAACTGCATTCTTGGACAAAATGTAGTGGTGGGTTCGGGCGTAACCGTGGGAAACAACGTGAAAGTTCAAAACAATGTGTCGTTGTACACCGGAGTATCGCTGGAGGACGACGTTTTTGTTGGCCCGTCGGCTGTGTTTACCAATGTGATCAACCCGCGCAGTTTTGTGGAACGGAAACACGAATTTCGTGCAACAAAGGTGTGCCGTGGCGCCACCATTGGTGCCAATGCGACCATTTTGTGCGGTGTGCGTTTGGGCGAGTATGCCCTCGTGGGCGCAGGCGCAGTGGTCACGCACGATGTACCCGATTACGCGGTTGTTACGGGCAATCCGGCGCGGCCAACAGGTTGGGTAAGCCGCCTTGGCCACCGGTTGAAATTTCATGTAGGGGACACGGCGCAATGTCCCGAAAGCGGCGAAGTTTATGTTTTGAAAAACGATCAGGTTCAACCTGAAAATGTACAATAAACGTGGCAAAAAGCGCAGCCATCAAACAACCCGAAAACCATTTGCACGCAAGTGAACACAAGTGGTTTGCAGTGCATACCCGTTCGAAAAGTGAAAAATACGTGCAACGTCTTTTAAGCAAAAAAGGCATACACGCCTACGTACCGTTGCAACGCCTCCTGCGGCGTTACACCCGCAGCACCCGCATGGTGGAAAAACCGCTGATCAACAGTTACGTGTTTGTAAAAATTGTGAAAAACGAATACGTCACCGTTTTGGAAACCGAAAACGTGGCGGGTTTTGTAAAATTCAACAAAAACATGATCGCTATTCCTGAAGAGGAAATGGCAATACTTCGGCGCATCACGCTGGAAGACGATATTGACGTAGAGGTGATTGTAGGCGCCGTGCATGAAGGCGACCTCGTGGAAATAAGCGCGGGTCACCTCATGGGATTGCGCGGGCGGGTGATCGAAAAACAAGGCCGAACCAGGTTCCAAGTGGAGCTGGAACACATGGGATTCAGTTTGTTGATGAGCGTGGATGCGGCGTTTTTGGCGAAGTTGGGATGAATTGGGATTACACATAAGGTTCACGATTCTTCTGCCAAAACTTTCTTCCCCAAAACTCTGTTTCTTTGCACCATGACAAGCACTTCCACCGTGGAACAAACGGACCAACAGACATTGGATAGCCTTCACGAGGCCGTAAAACATCGCATTCTCATCATCGATGGCGCCATGGGCACCATGATCCAGCAATACAAACTGGAGGAATCCGACTTCCGCGGCACGCGGTTCAAACAGCATCCCAGCGACCTGAAAGGCAACAACGACCTGCTTTGCATCACACGTCCCGACGTGATCGAGGCCATACATACCGCCTACCTCGAAGCGGGCGCCGATATTCTTGAAACGAATACCTTCAACAGCACGTCCGTGTCGCAGGCCGATTACGGACTCGAAGCGCTGGCCTACGAACTCAACCTGGAGGCGGCTCGGATTGCACGGCGGTCGGCGGATCGTCACACGATGACAACACCGGACAAGCCGCGTTTTGTAGCCGGCACTTTGGGCCCGCTGAACAAAACCTTATCGCTGTCGCCCGACGTGAACAACCCGGGTTACCGCGCACTCACGTTCGATGAAGCCAAAAACGCTTACGCGGAGCAGGTGCGCGGTCTCATCGACGGCGGCGTGCACATTCTTTTGGTGGAAACCATTTTTGACACTTTGAATTGCAAAGCGGCTTTGTTCGCCATCGACGAGGTATGCGAGGAAAAAAACCGCCGTCTGCCCCTGATGATTTCCGGTACCATCACCGACGCTTCGGGGCGCACGTTGAGCGGACAAACCGTGGAGGCGTTCTGGATTTCGGTGAAACACGCGCGTCCGTTTTCCGTTGGACTCAACTGCGCTCTCGGCGCCGAAGAAATGCGTCCGCACCTCGAAGCGCTATCGTCCATGGCACCCTGCTACATAAGCGCTTACCCCAATGCTGGTCTGCCCAACGAGTTTGGCGAATACGACCAATCGCCGCACGACATGTGCACGTTTGTGGAAGATTTCGCTGCATCGGGCCTTGTGAACATCGCCGGTGGTTGCTGCGGAACCACACCCGAGCACATTCGGCACATTGTACAGCATCTGAAGGGCAAAACGCCCCGGGTACCACCCGCTCCCCTCCCCTACGCCATGTACAGCGGCATGGAGCCGCTCATCGTGCGTGAAAACACCAATTTCATCAACATAGGGGAACGCACCAACGTGACGGGTTCGAGCAAATTTGCGCAACTCATCAAAAGCGGCAACTTCAACGAAGCCCTTACTGTAGCGCGGCAACAGGTGGATGGCGGTGCGCAGATCATCGACGTTAACATGGACGAAGGTCTGCTCGACTCCGAAAAAGTCATGGTGGATTTCCTCAACATGATGGCCGCCGAACCCGACATCGCCAAACTGCCGGTGATGGTAGACTCGTCCAAATTCAGCGTCATCGAAGCTGGATTGAAGTGTTTGCAGGGTAAAAGCATCGTGAATTCCATTTCCATGAAAGAAGGCGAAGAAGCCTTCATCCATCAGGCCAAACTGTGCCGCCGCTACGGCGCCGCCGTGGTGGTTATGGCCTTCGACGAACTCGGTCAGGCCGATACCACCGAACGAAAGGTGTCCATTTGCCAGCGCGCATACAAGATCCTGACTGAACAAGTCGGCTTCGATCCGACAGACATCATTTTCGATCCCAACATCTTTGCTGTAGCCACCGGTATCGAAGAGCACAACAACTACGCCATCAACTTCATCGAGGCTACGCGGCAGATCAAAGCCACTTGCCCGGGGGTAAAAATCAGCGGCGGCGTAAGCAACCTGTCGTTTTCTTTCCGGGGAAACAACAAGGTACGCGAAGCCATGCACGCCGCGTTTTTGTACCACGCCATCCAGGCTGGCATGGACATGGGCATCGTAAACGCCGGCATGATCGAAGTGTACGAGGAAATCCCCAAGGACCTGCTTGCACGCATCGAAGACGTAATTTTCAACCGCAACAACAACGCCACGGAAGAACTGGTGCGTTACGCCGAAAACCTGCGCGACAGCGGTGGCCGGCAGTTGCAGGAAGACCTCGCCTGGCGCGATGCCCCCGTAGAAACACGCCTTACCCACGCATTGGTGAAAGGCATCGACAAGTTTGTGGAACAGGATACCGAAGAGGCACGCCTGAAATATCCGCGACCGCTGCACGTCATCGAAGGTCCACTTATGGATGGTATGAACGTGGTGGGCGATCTGTTTGGCGCCGGAAAAATGTTTCTTCCGCAAGTGGTGAAAAGCGCCCGGGTCATGAAAAAATCGGTCGCATACCTTACGCCCTTCATCGAAGATGAAAAAGGCGAAGGCAAAAGGCGAACCAACGGCAAAATTTTGTTGGCCACCGTAAAAGGCGACGTGCACGACATTGGCAAAAACATCGTAGGCGTGGTGCTCGGCTGCAACAACTACGAAGTGGTAGACCTTGGTGTCATGGTATCGGCGGATAAAATCCTCAAAGCCGCCATCGAGCACAATGTTGACGTCGTAGGCCTTTCTGGTCTCATCACGCCTTCGCTCGACGAGATGGTGCACGTAGCCCGCGAAATGCAGCGCCTAAACATGAAACTACCGCTGCTCATCGGCGGCGCTACAACCTCTAAAACCCATACAGCCGTCAAAATCGAGCCGCAGTACCACAATGCTCCCGTGGTGCATGTGTTGGATGCCAGCAGAAGCGTGGCTGTTGTAAGCAGCCTGCTCACGGAAAATACCGCCGACCGGGAAGCATTTGTAAAAGCCACCAAAGACGAGCTCGACAGAATTCGAACAGCACGCGCTGGCAGACAAGCGGGCAAACAATTCCTGGGACTTCAAAAAGCGCGGGAAAACCGTTTCAAAATTGATTGGGACAACTACACGCCGCCCCAACCGGCCTTTACCGGCGTAAAAACATTTGAAGACTACCCTCTGGAGGTTTTGCTGCCGTACATCGACTGGACGCCGTTTTTCCAAAGCTGGCAGCTCGCAGGAAAATACCCCGCTATTCTGGAGGACAGTGTAGTGGGTGTGGAAGCCAAAAAATTGTTGATCGATGCCAAAAGCATGATGCGCCGCATCGTAGATGAAAAATGGCTCACGGCACGTGCTGTTTTCGGCATTTTTCCGGCGCAAACGGTTGGTTTTGATGACATTGAAATTTTCAACGAACAGCATAATCCCATTGCTATCGCGCACCATTTGCGACAGCAGGTTTTGAAAGCGCCCGGACAGCCCAATTACTGTCTGAGCGATTATGTTTCACCCAAAAATGGCGACCATATCGGTGCATTTGCCGTGACTGCGGGCATTGGTATTGAAAAATGGGTCAAGCATTTTGAAGAACAGCACGACGACTACCAAGCCATCCTGCTCAAGGCCCTTGCCGACCGTCTGGCCGAAGCGCTCGCAGAACACCTGCACGAACTTGTGCGTACCGATTACTGGGCTTTTGCGTCCGGGGAAAACCTCTCAAACGAGGACATGATTGACGAAAACTACCAGGGCATTCGTCCGGCTCCGGGCTACCCCGCTTGCCCCGAGCATACCGAAAAACGCACCTTGTGGAACTTGTTGCAACCTGATAAACTTGGCATCGATCTGACCGAAAGTTTCGCCATGTATCCGGCGGCAGCGGTGAGCGGCTGGTATTTCAGTCACCCTGATGCGCGGTACTTCGGCTTGGGACAGATTGGAAGGGATCAGGTGGAAGACTATGCTCGAAGGAAAGGCATGAGTGCGGGAGTGGCCGAGAAGTGGCTGGCGCCGGTTTTGAATTATGATTAGCAGGCAGCAGGCAGCAGGCAGCAGGCAGCAGGCAGCAGGCAGCAGGCAGCAGGCAGCAGGCAGCAGGCAGCAGGCAGCAGGCAGCA